>QHOZ01000040.1 GCA_003219495.1 Verrucomicrobiota bacterium
CTTTTGCCGGCGAAGGAATGCTCAGCTGCGCGCTAAACAATTGTTTGCCGTCGGTCATATCAATCGCGCCGTCGCCAATTTTTTGAATGCGCAAGATGAGCGCGACCGGAGAATTCGGAGCCTGCAACGTGACGCTGTCGCCTTCGGTCACCGTTTTGCCATTGATCACCGCGAGACGCGGATGGCCGAGGGCAATCGCGCTTACGCGAACCATGTCGGCACTCAAGTTGATCGTGATCGGGGCGGGATTTCCGCCGGATCCGGGTGAGGCGAGGCTTTGCGTCCTTGCGCGGATGAAAGTTGGGAGCTGCAGGGTTTGCCCTTCCTTGTCTCGATATTGGCGAAAAATGATACCGCCAACTGATAACAACATCGCTCCGATAACCGCGCCATAAAACAGCCAGCGACTGTTTCCGGACATGGTGTTCGCACCTTTGAGGACAAAGGGAGAGTCATTCGCCTCGGGCGAGGACCGACTCTCCGGCGCGTCCATTGAGACAAGGAGCCGCTCAGGTGGAACCTGGTTCGGAACCAGTTGCATAAGACTCGCGAAAGCATCGGGCGCGCCACGCGCTGGGCCCGAACGATTTAACGCGGCCTTTACCGAAAAAGTGCGGAGCCAAATCCGCTAATTATTTTCGAGGCAGCTGTGATTCGCACATCTCGCAGATGACGTGAAGAACGAATTTATGCGCTTCTTGAATGCGCGCGGTCGCATCGCCTTTGATCACAAGGTCGACATCGGCGAAACCGGCGCTTGAACCGCCGTCGCGTCCGAGCAATGCGATCGTTTTTAATTTTTGCTCGCGCGCTTGCTCCAGGGCGCGTCGAATGTTTTTGGATTTGCCGCTCGTGCTGATCGCGATCAACACATCGCCTTCATTGCCAAACGCGCGAATTTGGCGCGCGAAAATTTCTTCGAAGCCGTAATCGTTTCCGGTGGCGGTAATCAAACTGCCACCCTGCGACAAATTCATTGCCGGATACGGGCGGCGATCTTCGACAAAACGACACGCGAGCTCGGTGCAAAAATCCGCCGCGTCCGCGGCGCTGCCACCATTGCCGCACACCAAGACTTTTTTGCCACTCGTTAGGCAAGCGAGGATCAACTCCGCCGCTTTCGCGATTTGCGCTTCAAGATCGACAATCGATTGGAGCGTTTTCGTCGCGTCGGTAATCGCGCTCTTCAGGATGTCGGATGAACTGCGCATGGCGGGAAAAAGATGGTGCGCGGTAGAGGTTTCGAACCTCTGACCCCTACCGTGTCAAGGTAGTGCTCTACCACTGAGCTAACCGCGCGTTGCAAGCGGAGTGATAAATGATCAGTGATCGAAGATCAGTCAAGCGCCGGGCGGGCGAGGTCGGTCTTACGCCGCCAGCTTCGCGGCTTCTTTGTGGCCGAGAATTCGCACGGTTTCTTTGAGCTGCTCAACCTTGAGCGGTTTTTTCAAAACCGTGATCGGCCCTTTCATCAAAATGCGATCGAGCATCGCGCTGTCGGGATAACCGGTAATGATGATGATCGGACAATCCGGTTGGTCTTCCTTGATCGCATCGTAAACGTCGTCCGCCGGACCATCCGGTAATTTCAAATCGAGAAACACGAGATCGAATTTTTGTTTCTCGAGCGCGGCGAGCGCTTCTTTCACGGTGCCGACAACGACGCGGCTAAATCCGATTTTGCGGAGGAACAATTTAAAAAGGTTTTGCAAACTCTCGTCATCATCCACCACGAGAACAGTCGGCTGGCCGGACTTGTCTTCCTTGAGGATATCCTTGTCGAGGGAGGATTTTTTAATGCGCCAACGGCCACCGATTTGGATGGCGGGGAGCTGGCCGCGTTGAACGAGATAATAAACGGTCGGCAACGGGATCCGGAGATATTTGGCCGTTTCCTTTACCGTTAAAAGGTTGTGCATGGCAGGAAAATCACCAATTCGCGGGAAAATGGGCAAGACATTTCGCTCAGCTGAGCATTATAAATTCTATAATCGATGTCAATTCTTTTCTCCCTAGCAAGCGCGAATTTCCCAAGGAGCGGGCACTCGCGACTGGACAACACCGCCCCTGAGAGTGACTATTCGATTTTCGATGAGCGCACTTTTCTTCAAGCGATTCTTGAAACGCCCCTTCCAGATCGCCTCCATTGTGCCCAGCTCCAAGGCGCTCGTTGAACGCGTCGCGGACAAGATTGACTTCGAGCGGGCCCGCGTCATCGCCGAATACGGACCGGGCGAAGGCGTGCATTCCCGGGAAATCGCGCGCCGGATGCGCCCGGATTGCCAGCTGCTTCTTTTCGAGATCGATGCTGCATTCTCGCGGGATCTGCAACGTCAGTTCAGCGATGATCCACGCGTTCACGTAATCAATGACAACGCGGCGCGATTGCCCGCGGCCTTGAGCGAACGCGGAATCGATGTCTGCGATTACATCGTCTCCGGAATTCCGTTCAGCATTCTGCAGATCGACAAGAAGCGCGCGCTTCTCCAACAAACGCACGATGCGCTCGCGCCCGGCGGACGATTCATCATCTATCAAGTGACCAACGAGCTGAAGCAGCACGCCAAAATTTTCGAGCACGCCGAGTCCGAGTATTTCCTGCAAAACATTCCGCCGATGTTCATCACCGTTTTTGAAAGAACGAACGGTCGCAACGGCAATTCCGAAATGTCGATGCAGGAAAGCGGTAGCTCGGCAAATAAAGCATGACCGAAGGGCGGACCCGGGTGGAAAAAGATTCGATGGGAGAAATGTCGCTCCCCGAATCGGCGCTGTATGGTGCATCGACCCAACGTGCGGTCCTGAATTTCCCGATCAGCGGTTATCGCTTTTCGCGCCCATTCATTCGCGCGCTTGGCGTGATCAAATGGGCGGCCGCGCAGGCCAATCACGATCTTGGTTTGCTCGATGCCGAGCGCTCGGCGCTGATCGTGCAAGCCGCCGAAGAAGTGATTGAAGGAAAACTGGATCAACATTTCCCGCTCGATATTTTTCAGACCGGCTCCGGCACGAGCACGAACACGATCGCTGCGCGCAGCTTGCCGGCAAAGCGATCGGCTCGCGCTCGTTGGTGCATCCGAACGATCACGTCAACATGGGCCAATCAAGCAATGACGTGATCCCTTCCGCGATTCACGTCAGCGCGGCTGAGCAGTTGAAAACACATTTGGTGCCTGCGCTCGACCGGCTTCATCGGGCGCTCGACGCCAAAGCGAAGGAGTTTTGGGACATCATCAAGATCGGCCGGACCCATTTGATGGACGCAACGCCGGTCCGGCTCGGCCAGGAATTCTCCGGTTATGCGCAGCAAGTCGCCTATGGAAAAGCCCGCGCTGAAAAAGCGATCGACGTCTTGCGTGAGCTCGCGCTGGGCGGGACCGCAGTTGGCACCGGCTTGAATCGACATACCGATCTTCCGAAGAAGATGCTGCGGCACATCGAGCACCGCTGCGGCATCGCATTCTTCGAAGCGAAGAATCATTTTGAAGCGCAAGGCGGCAAGGACGCGGTCGTGGAAGCGAGCGGTCAGCTCAAAGCGATCGCGACAAGCCTATTCAAAATCGCGAATGATATTCGTTTGTTAGGCAGCGGCCCGCGCTGCGGGATTGGAGAGATTCAGCTGCCAGCGACTCAACCCGGCAGCTCGATCATGCCCGGCAAGGTCAATCCGGTGATGTCGGAAGCGATGATGATGGTTTGCGCGCAAGTCTTCGGCAACGACAGCGCGATCACCTGGGCCGGCGCGAACGGAAACTTCGAGCTCAACGTGATGATGCCGGTGATGGCGCACGATCTTCTCGAATCAATCCGCCTGCTCGCCAATGTCGCCGACGTCTTTTGTGAAAAGTGCGTCACCGGAATCAAAGCGAACAAGTCGCGATGTGAAGAGTTGGTGGAATTGTCGATGGCGATGGTGACCAGCCTCGCGCCGATCATTGGCTACGATCGCGCTGCGGAGATCGCGAAAGAAAGTGTGCAAACCGGAAAGACCGTGCGCGAACTTTGCCGCGAGAAAAAAGTTCTGCCGGAGAAAGAGCTCGAGCGGGCGCTCGATGCAATTGCGATGACGGAGCCGGGCGGTAGCGGTTCGGCTGGCGGTTGACGATGTCGATCCAGAAAATTTTCGCCACCGGTATGCTCGCGGCTGGCCTAACGAACGGAGCTCTCGCTGCCGATCCGCGCCCCGATGTTTCGCAAATCATTACCAAGACCGATGCGATCGCGATTTTAGGCGAAGCGGTGAAAGATCCGAGTCCGCGCAGCGGCGACGGCACGGACGGCTATTACTCTAAGTGCAATTATTACACGGAGCGCCGCGGCAAATCACTGGTGATTCGTCTGCAATTGCCCGGACCAAACGCGATCCCGCCGCGCAGTCAGCTTGATCTTTTGACCGAGGCCAGTGGCGCGATGGAGAAAGTTTCCGGAATAGGTGACGTTGCGCAGATGTCGATCACCACCGGCGATAGCGGATTCGCGTCGCGCGTGTTGATGCTTTACGTCGCCAAGGGCAACGCGTTTCTTACGATCGGCCTTGGCGGTTTTGCCGATGACGCGGTTGCGCTGGAAAAAGCAAAAACGGTTGCGCAAAAACTTCTCGAGCGTCTTTGACCAAGAGGAGCGGCGGCCTTAGATCGACATCATGGTGGCGAAACTCGACGGACCGCGATTCTCCGGCGGCGCCAACATTGCGCTGAAATGCCCGGCGCACACTTACGAGGAGACGGTCGCGTTTTATCGCGACACGCTCGCGCTGCCGTTGATCGAAGAGGAAGCGGACGGTTGCATTTTTCAATTTGGTCCGAACCGTTTGTGGATCGATAAAGTCCCGAATCTCAGTCATCCCGACATCTGGCTCGAGATTGAAACGAACGACACCGACGCGGCGGCGTCGTTTTTAAAAGTGCAGGGCGTAACGCGGCGCGATGAAGTCGAGCAATTGCGCGAAGATTTTAACGGCTTCTTCGTTTCCGATCCGAGCGGTGTGGTTCACCTCGTTGTCGGACCGGAAGAAGTTTGAGCGATTCCCGGATCTTAGACGTGTCGACCGGTGATGGTCAGGTCGCGTTCGTCCTCATCGAGTCGCGCGATCCGCGGCAAATGCCCCCATTTTTCGAACCCGAGTTGCGCAAACAAATTTAAGCTCGGTTCGTTGTGGGCGAAAATAAGGCCGACGATTGCATTGATCTGGAGCGACGGGGCGCGCCGGATCGCTTCGCTGAGCAACGTTCGCGCAACTCCGCGACGCCTGAATTTTTGGTCGACGTAAACGCTCACTTCGGCAGTGCCGCGATAAGCGCAGCGCGGCAGAAACGGTTTGAGCGTGAGCCAGCCTGCGATCTGGCGGTCGATTTCCAAAACCCAAAACGGATGTCGATCCGGCGAATGTTGCTTCAGCCAATCGCGTCGATCGTTCAATGTGACCTGCTCCAATTGCGCGGTCGCCATGCGCGATCGAATGGCGGCGTTATAAATCCGAATGATCGCCGGCAGATCCACTTCCCGCGCGTCGCGAATGCGCACGTGTTCGGGAGCGGCGGTGTGTGACCGCCGAACTTCTGTCGCAACTGCGCTGCTCATGCTGCCGGGAAAAATGCGTTCTCGAACGTGGCTTGAAACGCTCCGACTTCGGTTTCGCCGATTCGGAAGCGCGGACTGACCGCGGATTAGCTCGCGCAAAAAACTTCGGTGTCGATCTTGCCGAGTTTGTTCAGGGCCCCGCGCACGGTCTCGATCGCAAGCTCAGGGGTATTGCAATCGCGACTCAAATGTCCGAGCACAACGCGATCGATTTTTCCGGGAAGCAATTCTTCAACGACGGTAGCAGCGGCGTTGTTGGAGAGATGACCGTGACGTGATTGGATGCTTTTCGTCGTGATTGGTCTCGATGACCAGCGTGTGAACGTGGCGCAATCGCTCGACGATCATCTTCGTCGCGTAACCGAGATCGGTGATGAATCCGAGTCCGCTCGCGCCGGCATAAAATGCGAAGCCGACGGGATCGACCGCGTCGTGCGGCACGGGAAACGTTTGCACGATGATGTCGCAAATCTTGAACTCGGCGCCGGTGCGAAAGATTCGCCAGTTCCGATGTCGATCTAAAGAGCAACCGCAACGCACCGCCTCGGCGGTTTGCGAGTTCGCGTAAACGGGGATGTCGAGTTTGCGGCAAAGCACTTCGAGACCGCAAACGTGATCGCCATGTTCATGCGTGAGCAGGACGCCATCGAGCTGTTCGGGATTCACCCCGCATTGCTCAAGGCGCAGAACGATTTGGCGCGCGCTCAAGCCACCATCGATCAAAATTTTGCAATGATCGGTGGCGACGAGCGCGCTGTTTCCGGCACTCCCGCTGCCGAGCATCGTCAAACTGAACACTGCGGTATTTAGAGACCGTGTTTCAGTTTTCGCAAATTAAATTCACGCGGCGGGAAAAAATTTCTCCGGCCGGAAGCGCGAGAATATGTTTTTTCTTGTCGCAATAATCGAGCGAACGGAATCGGCGAATCTCGTCGAGACGGCGCATCCGGTTAAGCGTATCGAGATAGTGCGTGTAACTGGAAGCGAGCTCCGTCGTTTCCAAATACCGCGCGCGGAGGTTGCGATCGTTAAATGCGTCCGGGCATTGGCGCTCAAACAAATGAAACCGCAGCCAGCGGCGATCCGTTCGCGAGACGCGCTGGGTCTTACGGAAGAACGCGACAAACAGGAGCAGCACCAAATACGTATCGACCTGTGACTGAAGCTCGAGATTGCGCGCGAAATCTTCCGCATCGATCGCGCGCGCGCCATTCTTGAATTGGAGCGCGGCGTGC
The DNA here is from genome assembly GCA_003219495.1 of Verrucomicrobiota bacterium. The sequence continues at coordinate 6,816 of QHOZ01000040.1, forward strand.
AGCGCGTGATTGATTTCTTCTACGAAGGTGATGAGCGAGCGAATATTTCGATCGCTCAAGCCCGCGCGCGGATCGTGACGCTCGAGTTGTTCGATCAACCAGCGCGAATAATAGATCCCGACGTAGAGACGATCGTCGGCCGTGCGCAAAAATGTTCGGGCGAGCTCGCTCAGTTCGCGCGCCGATTTGCCCGCGAGGATCGACAACTCCCGGCAGCGATAGCGATCGATCAGGCAATCTTCCAAATTAATGCCGACCTGCGCGTAAGTGCGCTCGAACAGTTTTTGAATTTGGCTGAAGAGCGTTTCGTTCACAGGACCAGCTTCGGCCGCGCATCTTCATCGAGATGCAGCAAGCGATCGGAAAGATCGTTGAGCGCGAGACGAACATCGTGAAATCGGCCGGCGAGTCCGGCAAAAACGTCGTTCAGTTCGCAACGGCGCGCGGTTTCGTGCGAAGCGACTAGTTGATAATTCGTCCGGCCGATCTGTTCGTAAAATTCGATGTCCGGCGCTCCGCTGAGACTTCGGCGTTGGGTGTTCTCGTGAAAAATGCCGCTGATGAAGAGCGAATAATTTCCGGCATGCGCGCGAAGGAGAAAACTTTGCTCCGGCGTCGCCCGTTTCAGCGCAATCAACATGTCGGAAATATATTGGTGCGCGCAGTTGTCGATCTTGTCGGGCGACTGCAACTGATTCGCTCGCGAGAAAGTTTCGAGCAGCGAGCCGACATAATCGGAAAGTTTGCGATCCCCGATTCCAGCTTGTCGCAGAACGTGTCGGGCGAGCACATAAAAATAGAACTGCGAGGAGATGCGCAATTGACCGGCATTGTTGAGAATCGTTTCGACCAATTTTGGATGATCGAGAATCGAATCCAGCGTTTCGCCATCGCTCAAAAGATCGACAAGCGAAACGTGATCGTTAGGGGAACGGCTAAGGGTGCGGACAATGAAATCGAAGTCCGTGGCGGTGAAACGCGCCCGACAATTTGCCCTAATCATCGCACTATCCCTTCTCCGAGCATTGACGATGCCGCAGCCAATTTTCTTCGGTCGAAGTATTATTTGGAACGGCGGCCTTCGTCAAGAATCGGCGAAGCATTTGCAAAGCGAGCCGGCCATTAGATAATGACCCGCTCAATTTGGATCGGCGGCTGATTGTCGATCTAGCGCAGCGAAAAAGGGAAGGGTGGCTGAGTCCGGTTTAAGGCACTCGACTCGAAATCGAGCGTGGGGCAACCCACCGTGGGTTCGAATCCCACCCCTTCCGCCAGTTTTTACCTCTTCCGCGCCGCCTTCGCCAAGACTGCGGCTTGCCGAGCAGCGGCGGGAAAAATGTAACAAAATTCGGCTTGATTTGGCGCGATTTCGCACCGCATATTGTGTATCCGCCGGAGGCCCTCCGCTATAACTTGTTGTTCGCCCGAATTCACAGGTTATTAGCGGGGCTGTTGGCAGAAATTCACCGCTCATTCACAAACCCTTAACCGAAAAGAAGCCCCGCCATGATCCAACTCAAACCAGGCATCTCGCCTTCCGCTCTCAATAAACCGCGCAAGACGGCTGATCGCGGCCGGAATCGCTCCGCAAAAAAATCTGCGAGTGGTTTGTCATTCGAGCGCGTGTTCAGCGACGAGGCGGTGAAGCCGTTTGAGCAAGTGGAGTGGGAACATCGCACCGCGGAGATCACGGACGACAGCGGTCAGATTATTTTCAAACAGGAGAACGTCGAGGTTCCGAAAAGCTGGAGCGCACTTGCGACGAAGATCGCGGTCTCGAAATATTTTTACGGCGACATCGCGCACGGAACGGACCCTTACAACAACGGGCGCGAAAGTTCGGTCCGGCAACTGATCCATCGCGTCACGCGCACGATCACGGATTGGGGAATCGCGGACGGCTATTTCGCGGACACGGCCGCGGCGGAAATTTTTTACGATGATCTCACCTGGCTTTGTTTGAATCAGCACGGGGCATTCAACTCTCCGGTCTGGTTCAACGTCGGCTTGTATCATCAATACGGCGTCGGCAAAGGCGCCGGCGCGGGAAATTATTTTTACAATCGCAGCACTGGCAAAGCGGAGCGCGCACCGACGCAATACGAATACCCGCAGGGGAGCGCCTGCTTTATTCAAAACGTCCAGGACACGATGGAAGACATCATGCGCCTCGCGATGAGCGAAGCCATGTTGTTCAAATTCGGCAGCGGCACCGGCACCGATCTTTCGACGTTAAGATCGACAAAAGAAAAATTGAGCGGCGGCGGAAAACCGAGCGGACCGCTGTCGTTCCTGAAAGTTTACGATCAGGTCGCGAACGTGGTGAAGAGCGGCGGCAAAACACGGCGCGCGGAGGAGTTCATCGAAGCCAAGACCAAGGAAGAGAAGAAAGCCTGGGCACTGATCGAGCAAGGCTACGATGGCAGTTACAACGGCGACGCTTACGGCTCGGTGATGTATCAAAACGAAAATCTGAGCGTGCGCGTGAGTGACGAGTTCATGGACGCAGCGCTCGAAGGTCGCGAATGGTGGACTCGCCGCGTGACCGATAGCCAGCCGTGCGAACGCAAGGACGCGAAAACGTTACTTAGAAAAATCGCGGAGGGCACACACATCTGCGGCGATCCCGGCATGCAGTTCGATACGACGATTCACAAATGGCATACCTGTAAAGGCACCGGCCGGCAGAATTCCACGAATCCGTGCAGCGAATATCTTTTCCTCGACAACACCGCGTGCAATTTGGCGTCGCTGAATTTGATGAAGTTTAAAACTGCGGACGGAAAGTTCGACGCCGACCGCTTCAAATCCGCGGTCCGCATTTTTATCACCGCGCAAGAAATCGTGGTCGATAACGCCAGCTATCCGATCAAAGACATCGCGGAGAACTCGCACATTTTCCGCACGCTCGGGCTCGGCTATGCAAATCTCGGCTCGCTCGTGATGAGTTACGGTTACGGTTACGACAGCGTCGAAGGTCGCGCGTTGTGCGGAGCGGTCACCTCAATCATGACTGGCGAAGCATACGAACAGAGCGCGCGCATGGCGGAAGCGCTCGGTCCGTTCCCGGGTTACAAAGACGCGCGTTGCAGCGGTGTGCCGAAGCCACCGCTGAAGAGCAATGTCGAATCGATGCTCGAAGTGATCGAGCTGCATCGTTGCTCGGTAAATGAAATTCCGAACATCGACGAGTTCGCTTACTTGAAGAAAGAAGCAGGCAAAACCTGGAAACGCGCGGCCGATCTCGGCAAAAAGCACGGTTATCGAAACGCGCAGGTCACGGTTCTCGCGCCGACCGGCACGATTAGTTTTCTGATGGATTGCGACACGACCGGAATCGAACCGGACATCGCGCTCGTGAAATACAAACTGCTCGCGGGCGGCGGCATGTTGAAAATCGTGAACCAAACGGTGAAGCCGGCGCTGGAAAAGCTCGGTTACAATTCAGAAGAAGTTGATCGTATTGTCGCCCATATTGACGCGTTCGACACGATTGAGAACGTCACCGATTCCGATGGATCGACAATCGAATCCGGCTTGAAGCCCGAACATTTGCCGATCTTCGATTGCGCGTTCAAACCATTCAAAGGCGAGCGCTCTCTTAATTATATGGCGCATCTTCGGATGATGGCCGCGGCGCAACCGTTCCTGAGCGGAGCGATTTCGAAAACCGTCAATCTCCCGGAGACTGCAACTGTCGACGATATCACGAACAGTTATGTCGAAGGCTGGCGACTGGGCCTGAAATCCATCGCCATTTATCGCGAAGGCTCGAAACGATCCGCGCCGTTGAACACGCGCAAGACACGCGACATGGGCGGCACGACAGAAGATGTCGATGTTGCGCTCGATATCACGATTGATCGCGAAGATTTCCAAAAACGAATTCTCGAGCTCGAAGAAGAAATCGCCGAGTTGCGAACAAAGGTCGACAAACCAGTCCGGCATCGCATGCAGGATACGCGGATGTCGTTGACTCACCGGTTCGAGATCGCCGGCCACGAAGGTTACATCACGGTCGGTCTCTACGAGGATCGCCTGCCCGGCGAATTGTTTATCACGATGTCGAAGGAAGGCAGCACGATCGGCGGATTGATGGACACGGTGGGCACACTCACGTCGATCGCGCTCCAGTACGGTGTGCCACTCGAATCGCTCGTGAAAAAATTCGCGTATCAAAGGTTCGAGCCGAGCGGCTTCACCAAGAATCCGGACATTCGTAACGCGACGAGCATCACCGATTACGTGTTTCGCTGGTTGGCCTGCCAATTCATCAAAGGGTACAAAGAAGCGACTTCACCGAGCCGCGGCCAAACCGAATTGCCATTAAAAGAAATTCCGGAGATGGAAAAGAAAGCGCTCAACCGTCCGGTGTCGGATCTCGCGCGCACGGGCAGAAAGAAATTCTGGATGTAATCACGACTCACGCGCCGAACGATGGCGAACCGCAGATTGCGGGGAACGGCACCAGCCACGCCGATCGTGTCCAGGAGGCGCTCGGCAACATGTTCATGGACATTATTTGCTCGCATTGCGGCAGCGACAAAGTCATTCGCGCCGGCGCCTGCGGCGTTTGCACCGAATGCGGGACAAGCCAGGGCTGCAGTTGATTTAGATTCACTCAGCGCTGGCGTTGGACAGACGCGGCGGGTTGGCTACAATTCTTCACCCCGGCGGTCGCCGGGCGATTTTATTTTCGATGGCTACTGAAGCTGAAATTCAACGGCAGAAAGAAATGCAGCAGGCCGAGGAACTCTTGTTCACCGGTCCGCAGGCGCTTGGCTTCGTCAAAGGTCTCTTCGCGGGGCATTTCGTTTCGGATTGGGTGATGCCGTATCCAAAGATTCCCGCGGCACAGCAAACACAGCTCGATCAAACGCTGAAAGAATTGCGCGCGTTTCTCGATGCCGAGCTCGACGCGGCGGCGATCGATCGAGAAGCGGACATTCCGCGGAGCGTGATCGACGGGTTAGGACGAATCGGCGTTCTCGGCATGACTGCGCCGGCCGAGTACGGCGGCCACGGTTTTTCGCAGGTCGCGAACACGAAAATTTTGGAAGAACTCGGAACGCGGTGCGCATCGACATCGGTTTTCGTGAACGCGCACCATTCGATCGGGATTCGGGCGCTGTTGCTGTTCGGCACGCACGAACAAAAACAAAAATGGCTTCCAAAACTCTGCACCGGTGAATGGCTCGGCGCGTTCGCGCTGACCGAACGTGAAGCCGGGTCGGACGCGGCCAACGTGCAAACGACCGCGACTCCGAGCGACGACGGTTCTCATTATGTTTTGAACGGCGAAAAACGTTACATCACCAACACCGCGATCTCGCAGGTGCTGACGGTGATGGCACGCACGCCGGTCCCGGGAAAACCGGGCAAGGATGCGATCAGCGCATTTTTAGTTACGCCAGACATGCCGGGGTTCGAGCTCCTCGAAGGGCGAATGGAAAAACTCGGAATCCGCGGGACGGCGACGGGTCGGTTCGCGTTGCGAAACGTGAAAGTGCCGAAGGAAAATATTCTCGGTCCCCTGGGCAAGGGCTTGAAAGTCGCGCTCACGGTTTTGGATTTCGGACGGACAACGTTCGGTGCGTGTTGCACCGGCGCGGCGAAAACCTGTTTAGATCTCGCGGTCAAGCACGCGAACACGCGAAAACAATTTAACAAGACGCTCGGTGATTTTCATTTGGTGAAAAAGAAAATCGCGACGATCGCGGCCAACGCTTACGCGATGGAAGCGATCACCACAATCACGGCATCGCTGATCGATCGCGGCCTGGAAGATTACATGCTCGAGACGGCGATGTTGAAAGTGTTCACGACCGAGCTGCTCTGGGAATGCGTGAACGAGGCCTTCCAAATCCACGGCGGCGCGGCCTACATGACCGATCTTCCGCTCGAACGAATGTTGCGCGACGCGCGAATCAATCAGATCGGCGAAGGTAGCAACGAAGTTTTGAAATCATTCATCGCGCTCGTCGGCATGCGCGGGCCGGGCATGGAGTTCAAAGAAATTTACGACACGATGTTGAAGCCGACGCGCGAAGGCGGAATCGGAAAAGCGTGGAGCGCCGGAATGAACCGGCTGGGCGCGACAGTGCGAGTTCCCGATGTCCCGGTGCGCAGCAGCGAATTGAAATCGTTCGCCAATCAGCTCGGTCGTTTGATCTGGAAGTTTAATTTTGCGGTGAACAAATCGCTCGTCCGTTATCGCGAGCCGATCCTCGACATGCAGCTGGTCCAGGAACGAATCGCCGGTGCGGCGATGGATCTGTTTGCATCAGCCGCGACCTTGAGCAGGTGGGACGCGGAAATTCAGTCGGCGCAACGCAATGGCGGATCGGCCGCAACCAAAAATACCGCGGCTGAACTTTTCCTGCGCCAGTCAGCCCGCCGGATTCGGGGTTTCCTCGATGGCCTTGGCGACAACGACGACGTAATTATTTTGAGAGCAGCCGAGTCGTCGCTCGGGCAATCGTAGTCGAACTACTTCAAGATCGACAACGCTTTGAGCAGATCGTGCGTGATCAACTCGTAAAGCGGGTAATGAACCGCGAGGACGATGTATTGATGAAACTCGAATGCGGCGAGTAGCACGACGGCCCCGGAAATCACCAGTCCGCGATATTGTTTCACGAAAGACGCGAGCCAGACGATTTGGCTGAACGCGAGAAATCGCAGCGGTAAATCCCACATATTCGCGTAGCGGAGATTCATTCCGTATTTCACGTTGCACATCACGAGATAACTCGCCGCGATGAAGATCGACATGAACAGATCGGGCTTCATCGCGCGATTCAGACGAAACATCGCCGCGATGGCGAGAATCAGCACGATCGGGCTGACCAGCATGAGATCGACAAGGTAACGGTACCACGGCCCGTCACCGGTCAGGATCGCGTATTGGAGTTGGAAATTTTTCCCGACGGACAGTTGGTAGCTGTGAACGAAAACGTCAATGCCACCCGCGAGAAAGATCAGGACAACGACGCCGAGGAGGGGACCGAGAAATGTCGCGATGACCAGCTCGCGCGTGGCCGTTCCAAATTGCAGCCAGCGATTCGTGATCAGCAATGCGACGAGCGCGATCCAGACGAAGGCCGAATTCTCTTTGGTTAAAACGAGCAACGCCAGCGCAGCAATGTAACCGACAAGCCAGCGCCAGTTCCGCGGCGACTGTAAGTTCTCCCAAAACAACCAGAGCGCGAGCGTCGCCCAAAAGGTAAAGAAACCATCGACAAGCGCGTGCTGCGACATGTGGACCTGAGTTGGCGCGACTGCTATGAGCGCGGCAACGGCAATTGCCCACATCGGGCCGCGCATTCGCCAGGCGAAAAATGTCGCGAGCGCGAGCGTAAGCATGCTGAAGAACGACGCGACCTGATGCAGCGCGGCGAGCGCTTCCGACCCGAAAACGGAATGCCAGAGATAAGCGGTGAAAATGTAAAGAAAGCGGAGCGGCGGCAGAATCGAACCGGGCAAATCCTTCTGAACGTTGATGTAGCCCTCGACGATGTCCGGGTACGACGTGAGTCCGCCTTTGCCGAGGACGTTTACGTACTCACGATAAAGTCCTTCGTCGAAACCGATCTTCGTCCAGGCCGGCGATGGATGCAGTGGCGCAAACAAATGCATCGGCGCACCGGGTGAAAACGCTTGTGGCGTGACGCGCAGAAAAATTCCGACCGCGAGAATGATCGCGAGCAACAAGATGTCGATCTTGCGAAAGCGTTGGAGAGATTCTGGATCAGCCATCGGCAGTGGAGCGTGACACCGGACGTTTAACCGGTTTGGCGGTCAGGAGCAAAAATTAAACCTCAGCCGGATCGGACGGGCGGTTCGAGGAGAAAACAGCTGGCGAGGCCAGGAAGTTGCTTTCCAGGAGGCCAATGGACTCGTCCCCACAACAGTTCACAGCGCCGGAGCTCGTCGTTGTCATGCCTATTTATAATGAGGCGGCCAACATTTCCGCTGTCCTGCGCGAATGGTTCGCCTGTCTCGAAGAGATCGCGCCGGATTTCGTGTTCTTCGCGATCAATGACGGCTCGAAAGACAACACCGCTGCGGTTTTGGAATCGTTAGCCGGTGAGCTCGGAGCACGATTGCGCGTTGTGAATAAAGCGAACTCGGGCCACGGCAGAAGTTGTCGCGAAGGTTACGAACTCGCGCTGACCATTGGCGCGCGCTGGATTTTCCAAATCGATTCCGACGGCCAATGCGATCCAACTTTCTTCCCAACGATTTACGAACAGCGCTCGAACCACGATTGCGTTTTCGGTTATCGCCGCACCCGTGACGACGGTTTTGGCCGAGTAGTCATCACGCGCGGCTATCGTCTTTTACTTTTTATCCTCACCGGGGCATTTATGCGCGACGCGAACGTTCCGTATCGGTTGCTGCGCGCGGGTGCGTTGCGCTCTGCGCTACGCCGCGTTCCGGCGGATATCGATCTTCAAAACATTGCGCTCACGATTTCGTTGAAGCGCGATCGAGCGCTGCGCTGGAAAGATATGCCAATTCATTTCCGCGCGCGGCAGGGCGGCGAAAACAGCATCAACTACCACAAAATCGTGAAGATGGGCGCCAGGTTTCTGCGCGATTTGCCACGAATCAGCCATGAAGATTCTCATCCTGGGTGGCGGGCCCGCGGGGCTCGGCGCCGCCTGGCGTCTTAACGAGCTCGGCCACACCGATTGGCATTTGCTGGAGGCGAACGATTACGCCGGCGGTTTGGCGACGTCGTTCCGCGATGAGATCGCATTCTTTTGGGACATCGGCGGCCACGTTCAATTTTCCCACTACGAATACTTCGACGCGTTGATGCACAAGCTCATCGCGAAAGAAGAATGGTTAACGCACGAACGCGAATCCTGGGTCTGGATCCGAAGTCGTTTTGTGCCGTATCCATTTCAAAACAATCTGCATCGCCTGCCGCGCGAGGAAATCGTTCGGTGTCTTAACGGGCTCGTTGAAATTCAAAAGAACGGCCATCACAAACCGACCAACTTCAAGGAATGGATCCTGGCAACGTTCGGAGCCGGCATCGCGGACGTCTTTTTGCTCCCGTACAATTTCAAAGTTTGGGCTTATCCAGCCGAGCAAATGCAACACAGTTGGGTGGGCGAACGCGTTGCGGTCACCGACCTCAATCGCGTTCTGCAAAATCTTGTTTACCAAAAGGACGACGTGTCCTGGGGGCCGAACAGCGTTTTCCATTTTCCAAAACACGGCGGCACCGGCGCGATCTGGAGCGCATGCGCGTCTCGATTGCCGGCCGAGCGAATGCATTTCCGCAGCGCGGTTCAGAAGATCGATTCGAAAGCGAAACAAGTTCTTACAAATGATGGTCGTGAATGGAACTACGACGCGCTGATCAGCACGATTCCGTTAACGGAAGCGCTGCGATTGACTGGTAAAAACGAATTTGTCGATCTTGCGAAGTCGGGCTTGAAGTACTCGAGCGCGAACATTGTCGGCGTCGGAATCAAAGGAAAACCGCCCGAACATCTGCGGACGAAATGCTGGATGTATTTTCCGGAAAGCGATTGCCCGTTCTATCGCGTGACCGTGTTTAGCAATTATTCGCCGAACAATGTGCCGGACAGTGAGAACTCATGGTCACTGATGACCGAGACCTCGGAGTCCGAAGAAAAACCGGTCGATCACAAGAAGCTCTTGCAACAGACGATCGATGGATTGCGCAACACGCAGCTTTTGAACGGCGACAAAATTCTTTCGACCTGGAGTTATCGGGCGAAGCACGGCTATCCCACGCCTGGGTTGAATCGCGACAAGGCGCTTGCGGAAATATTGCCCGCGCTTGAAGCAGATAGCATTTATTCGCGCGGCCGGTTCGGCGCATGGAAGTACGAGGTCAGCAATCAGGATCACTCGTTCATGCAAGGTTTGGAGATCGTTGAGCGCCTCGTTCACGGAAAACCCGAGATCACCTTTTCCGATCCAAACCACGCCAACAGCAAGAAACATCCATTTCCATTTGAGCGATGGACGAATTGAAAAGATTTCTGCCGGTCACGGCGTTGATTGGATTGTGCGCGCTTATTGTCGCACTGCGCGCGCACACTTACGACGAACCGCTCGAGCGCGATATCACTACCTACGCAGTGATCGCGCACGAAATGTTGAATGGAAAAAATCTCTACAGCGATTTGTGGGACCACAAGCCGCCGGCCATTCACCTGACTTACGCGGCCGCGGAATGGATCACGGGCTACGGGCGCAATTCAATCTTTCTAATGAACGCCGCCGCGGCGGTCGCGACGCTAATCGCCGTTTACTTTGCCGGCGCTGCCGGTCGGCGCGGACCACTTGCCGGTTTGATCGCCGCAACTTTCTGGACACTCGCTTCGGGTGATCTCGCGATCGAAGGGAACCAACCGAACACCGAAGTTTTTCTGAACGTGCTGCTGACGGCGGCGTTCGTGATCTTTGCGCGCGCGGAAACAAAACGAATTGGTCTTCGCGCCGCGCTCGCAGTAGGCGCGTTGTTTGCGATCGCGTCGCTTTACAAACAGATCGTAATTTTGCAGGCCGTATTTCTGTGTGCGGCGTATTTCATTTGCGTCGAGCGGGAATTTCGAAAGAAAGCTTTGATCGAGATCGGAATGATCGGCGCGATCGGTGCCGTCGCGTGGGCCGCATTGTTTGGATATTTTTTTCTTGGCGGGCGCGGCAACGCGTTTGTCGAAGCCGTGTTCACCTACAATCGCTGGTACTCGGCGCATCCGCCGCGCGCCGTGAGCGAGCTCTGGAGCTGGCCGGGCTTATCACCCGATGCGTTGACGGTCGCGTTCACAATCGCCGCGCTGGCGCTGGTTGGGTTGGTGATTGGTTTGAAAGTTTGTCCGCGCCGCGGCTGGCTGTTGTTACTCGCAATGGCGATCGCGACCTACATCACGGTGCAACTGCCAGGTTGGTTTTTTCCGCACTACTATCAACTCTGGCTGCCAGTGCTGGTCGTCGGCGCCGCGTGGTCGGTCGACTTATTGAAGCGAACTTTGCCCGCGCGATTTGCATGGGGGGCTTATGCGGCGGCGGGAGTTTCGTGCGCAGTGCTCGTGATGATGGAAATTCCGTGCTACCTCGCGACCGCGAAATCTTGGTCGACGCAAAAGTACGGCGGCATCTTCATTGAGAGCGAACAGCTCGCGGCCAGGATCGACAATCTGGTTCCGCGGGATGCGGTCATTTACGAATGGGGAAACGAAACCGGATTTTATTTTAACACCCGCCGCGATCCGCCATCCGGCGTCACGTTCGCGTATCCGATGCAAGCGGGCCCGCTCGCACCGAAACTGTCATGGCGATTGTTAGGCGATCTGAAGCGAAAAGAACCAGCAGTGGTGGTCACGGCAAACCTGACGATGTCGCTTACGCCGGGACATCCGGTCGCAAATTGGATCGAAAAGAATTATCGCGTGCTGTGGCGCACGAACAGTTTCGCGGTGATGGTTCGAAAAGGCGGAGAGTTGGATCGACATCCACCAATCGCGGCGAAGTAAATCCCGATCAATGCCAGCCTTGAGCGACGGCGAGCGACGTTTGTTCGAGCTCGTTGATGCGAACTGAAGCCGGCTGGGGAAGCGGGATGGAATCGATCTTGTCGGCGTGAGTCACGGTGAGCACGCTCAATTGCTGCCACCACGCGGCGGTGTATGCGCGGTTGTCCCATTTGAATCGCGACGCCGGCGCGGGCGGCAATTGCATTGGGCCCTCTTCAGGTCGCGGGAGATTCAGTCCGCCAACAAACCAAACGCGATTGCCGGAAGACAATGTGTCTTGAATCGCTTCGTTCAAGTCATCAATCGGACGTTCCGAAGTCATTTTCGCTTTCACGAGATCGTAACGATGAACACGATGCTCTTCGATGTTCGGGATCGTCATCCAACGTGCGGCGCCATGGTAATAGCGATTAAACGGAATCCCGAACGGCCACGGCGCGACGAGGACGAGATCGTTCGCGCTCGCGCGCTCGGTCGCCGTTTGCGCGGCAAGATCGACATTCGTCTGACGTTCCGTGATCGCGGACCAATCGGCGAACGGTGCGGCGACCAACGCTGCGGCGGCGACAAGCAAACGAACGATTCGCAACGAATCACTCGTGCACAAAATTGACGCAATTAGGTCGAGCGCAGCGGCGGCCACGCACGTGAAGGCGAGATAGTACCAGTTGCTCGTGGTATAACTAAGAATTCGGAGAAACGCATAGCAGCCGATCAGAGCAAACAGGCAGGCGCAGGCCGCGAACCATACGAGCTGCGTCGATTTATCCGAAGCGCGATCGCGATAGAGACGAAAAACAAAAGCGCCGATTAGCCCGATGATGATCGCGTACCAGAGCGAGGGAATGCTGTAGCCGGGATTGCCGAGCGCGACCTCGAAATGTTTCCAGAGCGAATACGAGGTCGGCCAGCCGCGCACGAGAATGTTCCAGTCGCGCGCGCGAAGATAGGCGGGGACGTAAGGCAGAAGAGAAATGGCGGCTACCGCGCCGATCAGGATCACGAGCAAGGCATGTTTGAAGCGGCGCTGGAAAAGAAGAATGAGAACGGCTGCGCCGCCAACCGCAAGCAACAGCACACTGTTGTAGAGAAGAACTTGAACCGAGAAGAGTGCAATGACCGCGGCGGTGAAAATGCGTTGCGCGTTTAGGTTTAGCAAAAGTGCACCAATGGAACCCAATGTGAGAACGATCAACGCACTGCCAAAGCCGTAACCGCGAATCGTCGTTCCCCAAACCAGGAACGTTGTGTTCAAAACCGTCAGCGCGAGGCCGAGCAGTGGAACATCGCCGCGAAGAAGGCGCGCATTGATCCAAAACGCGGCGATAAGCGAACAGCCGACGCAAAATCCAAAAGCGCGGAGCGCGATATCACTCGAGCCGAAAACGGAGCTGTAGAGGCGAACGATGATTGGAAAGAGCGGCGGGAACGCTTCGTGTTGGAAATTGTGGAAGATGTCCGAGAGGGAGGGCATTTGCGCCAATTGCACCACCGCGCATTCATCCCGCCAAAGTCCGCCGGCATGCGTAGCGCGTACGACAAGCAGAAAGATCGACATCGCGGTAAGAAGAACCGCCACGATTAATTCGGCGCGCTTCAGCAAAAGGGTTCTCGTCACGGTGAGTTCTGCTCGATCTCGCGCTGGAGCGCGCTGAACTCCGTTTGGTCCGGATTCAACTGCCGGGCAGTGTCAATTTCCGCGCGGGCGCCGTTGCGGTCACTTTTCGCGAGCAGCGTTTTCGCGAGAAGAAAATGGGTCTTCGCGTTGCGTGGATCGACAGCTTCCGCTCGGCGAAACCAGTTCTCCGCTTCATCAAATTGTTTCGCGTCGAGCGCGAGGACACCGAGGTTGTTGAACGCGCCTTTGTGGTTCGGATCGAGATTCAAAACGGCGCGATAAAATGATTGCGCGGCCGCTGAATTATTTTCGGCGAGCCGCAAGTTGCCGAGAGCAAAGAGCGTTTCGGAATTATCGGGAACGTAAGAGTAAGCGACCGCGAGCTTCTTTTCCGCAAGTTGGAGATTGTTCGATTCAAGAGCCTGCCAACCCGAGTTGTAAGCGTCGAGCGCCCAAAGCGACGGATTCCGTTGCGGCCAGGCGACGCAAACGGTCGAGCCGGCAAGCAGCATGAGATAAACAGCGATCATCCGCGCTTCACGAGCGATTATGCTTTGCCACAAGATCGACAATCCGATCGCGGCGAAGATAAACAGTCCGGGCACTGCACCGAGCCGGTAACGTTCGGTGACAAATACGCTGAGCAGGGCAAACATCGACAGCAACACTGCCGCCAGTATCCAGCGCGATCGCGGCGCGAACCGCCAGCCGAGAAAAATTCCGGGAATTGCGAGCGCGGCGATAACTCCGAAATAAATTCCGGGCAAGATAACGCCTTGTTCGCGTAAGTTCGTGATGATGCTGAGATCGTCGTATTGAAATGCGCTCCAAAAATTCCTGATTTTGCGCGCAAGCAATCTCAGCCAATCAACGAAATGGTCGCCGATATAATTTTTCGCCTTACTCGACCAATAGGCCGAAACCTCTGAGCGTTTGAGCGGACGTCCGGCAGCGGCTTCGGCTTGAGTGATTGAATCCTGAAGCATGGCGGCCTGGCCGGCTCGCAATCCCGGCGGAAAGCGCGGATAACCGTTCGCTTCAGGATTGTTGCCGATCCAGAAATTGATTCCGCTGTGGGCGGAGAGTGCGACGGGATCTTTGGCAATGATGTAGTTGTGGACCCAACAAGGCGACGTTCCGAGTCCCAGGCCTAGAGCCAACGCTGCGAGTTTCACGAGCAGACTGTGCCGCGCCGATTGCTTTCGCGATTCGAGAAAGGCGGCGGCAATGAGCAAAGGAATAACGGCGACGACGGTTGCGACCGCAGTTGCGGTTAGGCCCGCGAGGAGAGCGAGGAGAAAACATTCGATGCCACTCGGCGCAACGTCTGTTCGGATAATCCTCCAGACGACAAACCAAAAAACAAAGATGAACAACGCGGTTGGCATTAGCACAACCGAATAAGCTTCCGCAGGGACAAAGAATGCCCAGCCGAGCGCTGCGAATATCGCCATCACCTGTGGAGCGCGTGCGGGTGTCGATCTAAAAGGCGCGAAAATCCGAACGCAAATCAGGTAAATCAAAGCTCCGGTCCCAGCGTCTGCGGCCGCCTGAAGCAGTCCGGGAACGAACGGGTTTTCGCCGACGAGCTTGTAGAAGAAGGCCAGGAAGTAGGCGTAACCGGGTAGGCCATAAAAGGCGAAGGGCTGGCTCAGTTGGCCCCCCAGGATTTCGCGGGCCCAGTCGTTGTAAAAATGCATGTCGCCGCGGCTCGGGAGGAGAAGGGGCGATTGGCTGAGTCGTAGAAGCGTCCAGCAACGGAGAGCAAAGACCAAAGCGAAGAGGAAGTGGCCTATCCCCAGGGAGAAGCGCCCGGCGGGGCCCTCAGATTTCACCGGTGTTGGCATTAACGCTGCTCATAAAAGCCCACTTCGCGATCGTATCGCGGAGCGCAGTCAAACAAACAAGAGATACAGAAAGCAATAGCATGTTAAACGCATTCAACAAACGCCGCGGGGGCTTTACCCTCGTGGAAATCATGATCGTAGTTGCGATCATCGCGTTACTCGCGGCGATCGCCGTCCCGGGATTCCTCCGGGCGCGCAAACGCTCGCAAGCCAGCCGTATTCTGAACGATCTGCGTATGATCGACTCAGCGGTTGACCAGTACGCGATCGAGACAAACCGGAAGACTGGTGACAGTGTCGCCGTCGCCGATTGGACGAACTACTTGAAGAAGGGTTCGCTCCTTTACAATACGGGCAAGAGCCTTCTCGGCACCTCGTACAGCACGCAAACGGTTGATACCATTCCGCAAGTTCCTACGGCAGACCTCGCAGTGTTGTCTGACGTGGCCAACACCGGTTTTTGGTCGCCCTACGGTCCGTAAACGAATCTGACGGTTCATTCTCCTGTCATTCGCGGTTTCGCCGGAGTGACAGGGAATGAGTCGTGAGAAACGGATAGCTGTCCGCCGATCGCGCCTCGCCTACGAGTAACAAATATAAAACGCATTCATGTTTAAAACACTTCAAACCAAACGCGCCGGCTTTACGCTGGTGGAAATCATGATTGTGGTCGCAATCATCGCATTGCTGGCCGCGATCGCGGTGCCGGGGTTTCTCCGCGCGCGCAAACGCTCCCAAGCATCGAAGATTCTCAATGATCTTCGATTGATTGATGGAGCGGTCGATCAATACGCAATCGAGACTGGCCGCAAGAGCGGTGACACAGTCGGAGTTTCGGATTGGACCAATTACCTAAAGAAGGACACGCGGCTGTATTTAACGGGACAAGACCTGCTGGGAGATGATTACGGTTCCCAAACGGTAGACTCGTTGCCGCTCGTTCCGGCCGGCGCTTACGCCAGCTTGTCGGACGTGGCCGACACTGGTTTCTGGTCGCCCTACAGTCCGTAACAACTTTCGTTTCATGACAGGAGCGTCCTTTCGAACGGGAAGGGACGCTCCTGCGCTTTGCTGAAAAATCGCCGATGTGTGCTTCAATCCCACTCGTTAGGCAAGAGGACGATCTAAGATCGACAGTTAAATCGCCCCCTGGCTTCAGAAACGTCGTCCGCATTTTTAGGACGAACTGGTTTCGTTCGGCGTTGATCGCGGCGGTTGCGATCCTGGTTCACTCGCCTGCTTTACCAGGGCAGCGGATCTGGGATGACGCTTACCTTGCTCACGATAATCCATTCATTAAAAGTCCGGTGCTGATTCCTGAATCATTCCGGCACTATTTGTTCCTCGATTCATTGTCCGCGCATTATCGGCCGGTCCAGAATATCTCTTACATCTTCGACTACTTCTTCTGGAACACGGACGAGTTCGGTTTTCACCTGACCAATGTTCTCCTTCACACCGGTAGCGCTGTTCTGCTCTATTTTCTTCTTAGCCGGTTAATCGCTTCCTTCTTTGCCGCCGGGATACAGCGCAATTCGAGTTGGATTTCTCTCAGCGCATTTTTGATTGCGCTTCTGTGGGCGGTGGACCCGGTCCACAGCGCGGCGGTAGATTACATATCCGGACGCGCCGACAGTCTCGCCTTCTTCTTCGCGGCCGCAGGCTGGCTGTTATTTTGGAAAGCGCAGGATTGCAGCCGCGCGACCTCACGCATGATCATCAATATTCTCGCCGCGAGCTGCGGGCTGCTTGCCTTGCTCTCGCGCGAGATCGGTTGTGTCTGGATCGTTCTTTTTATTGCACATCAGATTTTTGTGGAGCGACGCTTTTCGGTTCGGATTCGAATCGGAGCGGTGATCGCCTGTCTGTTCCTGTTGGGAGCGTACGGCGCGCTTCGCCAATTGCCGGGCGAAAGATCGACAGTTCCTGCGCAAGCCGGATGGACCGCGCCAGTCCGGGCTGTGCTAATGGCGCGCGCGCTGGGAGATTATGCGCGGCTCATTATTTTGCCGGGGAACCTTCATATGGACCGCACTGTGGTCGACCCAGGCGGGTGGCGTTCCAACGCTGAATGGCGAAAAAGCATCGGGACGGAGTACTTGTCGATCCTCGGGTTGCTTCTGTTTGCGCTGTTCGTTTATGGCGCGGTGAAAAAAGGCCGGGGGCAAAGTCTCCGGGTGTTCGGGGCGGCTTGGTTTTTGATCGCCTACCTTCCGATTTCAAACATGTTCCAGCTCAATGCGACGGTCGCTGAGCACTGGCTGTATCTACCGTTGGTCGGTTTCCTGATTTTCTTTTGCGGCTTCGCAATCGAGCTCCCAATTCGATATCGGCTCGCAACAACAGTGATCGCGATTGCGGCAACAATTGGGTTGAGCGCGCGGAGTTTTGTCAGAAGCAGTGATTGGGCGAATGAGGAAACGTTTTACCAACGAACGCTCGCAGCCGGAGGTGATAGTCCGCGAATCGCTGTGAATCTCGCGCAAGTTTACGTTCGGCGCGGCGATTACGTATCGGGCGAGAAAATCCTGCGCCGCGTCTTGCAGACCAATCCTGATTATCCAACCGCCCGAATCAATTTGGGCAATGTCCTTCTCCATCAAGGCAAGGCTCAGGAAGCGGAGACGTTTTTCCGCTCGCTCGTTGATACGGACAAAAAGATTAGCAAAGAATACCCGCGTACTTGGATTGCGGCGGTCAATCTTGCCTGCGTGCGACATAATGCGGGGGACAATAACGCTGCATTTGCCGTTCTCGATCAGGCTCGCGCCGCGCATCCGGGCGTGTGGGAAATAGTCAGCTACGAATCCCAACTTCGACGCGAAACCGGCCGAAAGGACGAAGCCCTCGAGTTGATCGAGCAATTTGCGCGTGAACACTCCTGGCATTATGGCGCGGCTGTCGCACTCGGACGCCTTTACGCTGAAGCCAATGACGTCGCGAAAGCGGAGACTGCGCTAACGCACGCGAGCCGGCTGGACGTGCATGACGCCGAAGCGCTGCATCTAATGGCGATGATTAAATTTCGTGCGAACGATCTCGATGCAGCGTTTCGCGCCCAACGCTGCGCAATTCGGCGGCAGCCGGATCAACCGAGTCAGTACATCTTGTTGTCGAATATTCTCGAGCGGATGGGTCGGAACGACGAAGCTCGCGCCGCGCTCGCGCAGGTTTCCCGGCTTCGTGCGTTGGCGGACGTCCGCGCTACCGGATCGCTCTAAGCACCGTTTGCGACGCGTTTCGCGCAAAGATTCGCGGCGATACCGGCAGGTGTTAGCTTTGCCGCGATGCGAATCATTGTTCTCGGAGCGGGCGCGATCGGCAGCCTCTACGGAGCCAAGCTCGCCGCGCGCAATGAGGTCACACTGGTCGGAAGAGCAGACCATGTTCGTGCCATTCAAGAAAAAGGTTTGCGCGTAGAGGGCATTGAGAGCGAGACGGTGCGGCTCAACGCCGCGACAGATCTCGGTAATATCCATCCGAACACTCTGATTCTGCTGACAACAAAAGTACCGGCCACCTCGAGAGCGCTCGAGCCGATCGCACCGATGATTCGCGAGGACACAACAATTGTCGCGCTTCAGAATGGATTGAACAGCGATGAGATCGCGCGCGAGGCATTAGGGGGTCGAGGCATTGTTCTCCGTGGGATCACGCAATTCGGGGCAATCTTTGAGCGACCAGGAGCGATTCGCTACATGGTAAAAGGTTACACCCTACTTCAGAAGCATGAGCGCAGCGCGAGCATCGCCGAGGTTTTCAACGCCGCAGGTCTCGATTGTCGCATCTCCGCCGAGATCAATCGCGAAGTGTGGCGCAAGTTGATCTTCAATTGTGTGGTCAATCCAATCACCGCGCTACTTGGAACTACCGTCGGCGAGATTGTCGATCCAGGTTTGAATCCATTAAAGCAGCGCGTGATCGACGAGTGCGTAGCAGTCGCTGCGGCGGAAGGCGTTTCCCTCAACGTCACGCTCAAGGAAGTAGATAAGGCTTACGTCGGTTCGCCGAACATCGTTTCCATGCGGCAAGATTTGTTGCGCGGGCGCCCGACGGAAATCGAACACCTCAATGGAACAATTGTGTCCTTGGGCGCGGCGCACGGCATTCTGTGTCCGGCGAACAAAGTGTTAGCCAGCCTGGTTCAAGGAATCGGAACGAGATCGGCTGCTTTAGCCTTAAAAAAACAGGAAGACGTGCCGGCGTGAGGGCGCCGGAAAACTAATTCCAGCGAAATTCAATTCGCTAAATTAATCGTTGGTCGCAGAGTGGCCGCCAATCCTGTCGAGCTGATAAGGCGTGGTCGGAATTACAGCGAGCCGTCCACAGTCCTGCCGAACGGCGGAACCGGTGATTAAAGCGACGCATCTTTTGCTCTTCACAACGTTTTGTTGCTTTGAGGTTGCGACGCTCTTATTCGGAGCTGCAATCGCCGACGCGCAAATCGCGATCGACATTGCCACTGCGGCTAACTTAGTCACAGTTGTCATACGCCTGAGAATCAGCCTTTTTGATGCCAAAGGCAAGGACAATCCCGAGGCGTGTTCGGCTATTGCTGTCGCAAAAAATGTTCCAACCGAAGCCGATCAACTTTTTCGCGCGCTTCGTTTGCTCGCGTTCCGCCGGCGGCGGCGAGTTTTTCATAAATCGCGGCGGCTGATTCCCATTTCGCATCGGCTTCGAGTAACTGGCCGGCGTTGAAACCGGCTTTGTAAAACCAAAAGAATTCGCGCGTTTTCTCCGTTTGCGCCGGCTCGTCCAGGATTCCGTAGAATGTTGCCAGCGCACCGGTGCGGTCCCCGCGCTTCTCGAGGCAAAGTCCTTTCTTGAAGAGCGCCTGATTTCGCCAATGCGCGGGCGCCTCTCGATCTGCCGCGAGCTTGTCGTAGGCGTCGATCGCGCGTTGATAATTTTGCGAATCCGCCGCCGCCATTTCCAGGTAGATATCGCCTTTGCCGCACAAGGCTTCGCGTTTTTCGCCGGGCCGGGCAGGCGCTGCGTTCAAAACCTCTTCATACAACGCGAGCGCGTCCGGAGCTTTGTTGAGCTTGCGCTCGATCACCGCCTGCTCGTTGCGCGCAAAAAATTTCAGCTCGCCATTGAATTGGACTACCCGATCGAACAAGACCAATGCGCGATCGAGCGACTGCGCGGCCATGCTCGCCATTGCTGCTTCGCCGGCGAAAAACAAAGCGCGTTCGGTGAAAGGACCGTTCGGATTTTGCTCAGCCAGTAATTCGAATTGCGTTTCCGCGTTCGCGAAATCTTGCGCGCGGAAATACATTTCGCCGAGTTTCATTCGAACCGACGCAATCAGCGATGACGCTTCGTGCTGCTGGATAAATTTCTTCGCAAGCTCGATCACCTTCGCGTCACCGCTCGCGGTCGCGTCTTCCAACCAAATCATTAAGTAATCGGCGCGTTCCTGGGCGGCATCGCTCGGCTTCAATTCCGCGGCTCGGCTGAGATCTTTACGGGCTTCGTCAATCCGCGGCGGTGTCGCATGAAACGCCAGCTCGGCGAGCGCAACCCACGCTTCCGCCGAACGTCGCGCATTTGGAAATTCTCGCAGAAAGCTTCGCAACGAATCGGCCGCACGCGCTTCGCCTTTGCCCGCTTCGGCAAGCGCGGCGTCGAGACGCAGGTTCGCGCCGGAATTTTCATCTTTTGCTTTGGTTACGAATTCATCCGCGGTGGCGAGAAAGCGCGTCTCGTCGCCTTTTTGTAACCAACTCAGCGCGGCGTTATAAATCCCGATCGAAGCCAGCGGCGAATCGGAGTGCGCAATTTTCTCGTACTGCGCAACGGCCGCGTCGAAGTGTTTCGCATCATAATCGATCTCCGCCGCCAGTAAATCGATCCGATCACGCACTGCCGCATTGGGTCGAAGGACGCGCGCTTCCGTGAGAATCGCGATCGCGTCATCAAAGTGGTGCTCTTCCAATTGCAGCTTGGCGAACTCGAGAAACGCGGGTGCAAGCTCGGAAAGTTGGGGATGAGTGCGGCGCAAAGCGGCAAACAAATCGATTGCCCGGTCGCGGCGGCCCACTCGCAGATCGAATCGCGCGAGATACCATTGGGCAAACGCGCGCCTCGGCTGCGCCAGATCGCGCGCCCACCGGTCCAGCTCCGTGCGTGAAGGCTTCTTTTCCGCGCGGTAGAGCTCGTCCAGCTTCGCGAAGATACGCGCAAGATCGACATCCGCCGGGTGATGCTCTATAAAATTCTCGAGCGCGTCATCACCCGCTTCCGGAGTGCTTAATTGCAGATGCGCATCCGCCAGCGAAAACAGCGCGGCGGTCAAAGTATCGTGCGATGCCCCGTCCGATTGTTTGAGCACCGACTCGAAAATCGAAATCGCGCGATCCGGCCGATGCAGAACCAGTTCCAGCCGACCGCGCAGGAAATGCCGCTCGTGTTTTTCCGCGGTGGTCACGGGCTGAACTTTTTCGAGCAGACGTCGCGCATTTGCGGCGTCGGATTTATCAAGATAAAGCTCGGCCGCGCGCAATTGTGCGCCCACGCTCCATTTCGGAACGCGGAACAATGGAGCGAAAACTTGCAGTGCTTCGTCGCGCCGTCCGAGCGCGCGCAACATTTCTCCGGCGCCAAACAGCGCGTCATCGTGCAAAGTCGAGCTTTGATCGGAGGCGACTCGTTGATACGCCGCCAACGCTTCAGCTTCCCGATGCAAACTCGCCAATAACTGTGCGCGCCAGAAGTTTGCGGTGGAACTTTGTCCCAATCGCGGATCGTTCAGCAGCTTGAATGCATCCGCGGCTTGATTCGCGCCGACCAACGCCTCGGCGAGTTTTTCCGCCGCAGCGCGCCAATCTGTTTCCGATAGATTGTCTTTCAGTAAGGCTTGCAGTCGCACCACCGCGATTTCGGGAACACCTTCGTTCAACGGTCGCGTCGCTTCGCTGAGCTGCGCGGCGAAATCCGCGCGCGCAATTTGCACGAGCGCGATCACCGCGGTCAGAGCAATCACGATTGGCTTCATCGTTTTTCCAAAAGCCCCCGTAAATATTTCCCGGTGTAACTTTGGGCAAGATCGACAATCGTCTCGGGCGGTCCCGCGCCGACGAGCTCGCCGCCGCCTTCGCCGCCTTCGGGACCGAGATCAATCACCCAATCCGCGCATTTTATCATCTCCAGGTTGTGCTCGATCACGACCAGAGTGTTTCCCGCGTCGCGCAATTTCATCAGGACCTGAAGTAGTTTGTGAATGTCTGCGAAATGCAATCCCGTCGTCGGTTCGTCGAGAATATAAACCGTGCGCCCGGTCGCTTTCTTCGCCAGTTCGGTCGCCAGTTTGACGCGCTGCGCTTCACCGCCGGAGAGCGTGGTTCCGGCCTGGCCGAGTTGCAAATAACCCAGGCCGACGTCGAGCAGCGCGTTCAATTTATCCGAGATGCCGGGCACGTTCCGGAAAAAGCGCGCCGCTTCATCCACCGTGAGATTGAGAACGTCCGCGATATTCTTCCCTTTGTAAGTGATCTCGAGCGTTTCGCGATTGTAACGCCGGCCATGGCAAACTTCGCACTGCACATAAACATCGGGCAAAAAATGCATCTCGATCTTGATCAGCCCGCCGCCCTCGCAGTTTTCGCAGCGGCCGCCTTTCACGTTGAAACTGAACCGGCCGGCATCGTAACCGCGCACGCGCGACGTCGGTAGTTGCGCGAACAGTTCGCGGATCGGACCGAAGGCGCCGGTGTAAGTCACCGGATTCGATCGCGGCGTGCGGCCGATCGCGCTTTGATCGATCACGATCGCCTTGTCGATTTGCTCAACGCCGCGCAAACCTTGAAACGCCCCGGGCTTGTCTTTCGAATTGTAAAAGCGGCGGAACAACGCGCGCCGCAAAATATCGTCGACCAACGTTGACTTGCCGCTTCCGGAAACGCCGGTCACGCACGTGAACAAGCCGAGCGGGATCGCGACCGTGATGTTCTTCAAATTATTTTCGTTCGCGCCTTTAATCACGAGCCAGCCTTCTTCGTTTTTCGTGACGCGATCTCGCACCGTGCGCGGTTTCGTGCGGTTTTTCGGAACCGGAATCCGCAGTCGTCCCGAAAGATAATCCGCGGTCAGCGAATTTTTCGCGTTGAGAATCTCCGCCAATTTTCCTTGCGCGATAATTTCGCCGCCGCGCGGTCCGGCGCCCGGGCCAAGATCGACAATGTGATCGGCGGCGCGGATCGTTTCAGCAGACGCGCGTTATCGCGTTGATGCAGACCGATGCTTGGTTCATCGAGGACATATAGAACACCGGCCAACCCGGAGCCGATTTGCGTCGCGAGTCGAATGCGTTGCGCTTCGCCCCCGCTCAAGGTGCCGCTCTCGCGATCGAGCGTCAGATAGCCCAGCCCGACTTCGACCAGAAATTGCAGGCGCGATTGAATTTCACGCACCACGTCCGCGACAACTTTCTTTTGCGCGGCGCTCAGATCGAGATTTTCAATGTAGTTCGCGGCCGCTCCCGTTGTGAGCTGGCTGAATTGATGAATGTTCAGCTCGCGTTGTTGGCGATCTTTGATCGTGACGGCAAGAATTTCCGGCTTCAAACGCGCGCCGCCGCAAACCTTGCAGGTCTCGCGTGTCATGAAGGCCCGGATGCGGTTGCGCGTGAATTCGCTTTGCGTCTCTAAATAGAGACGCTGCATTTGCGGAACGAGTCCTTCGAACGGCCGCTCGGCGATTTTCTTGTCACCGTTGCTACTGAACCGCATCTCGATCGGCTGGCCGGAAGTTCCGAAGTAGAGCGCGTTCTTAAAATTTTCCGGCAGATCGGCAAACGGCGCATCGGCGTCGACTTTGAAGTGTTTCACGAGCGCGTCCTGCAAATACCGATAGTAAGACTGCATCCGCTTCGTTCCGCGCCGCCAGGGAACGATCGCCCCTTCCGCGAGCGATTTCGTCTGGTCCGAGATCATCAACTCCGGATCAACAACCAGCTGCGTCCCGAGGCCGTGACACTCCGGGCATGCGCCGAGATGACTGTTGAACGAGAAATGTTTCGGCGTCAGCTCGCCGAGCGTGAATCCGGTCTCGGCATTTCCGTAATCGGTCGAGAAGCGCTCCTCGATCCACTCTTCCGACTTTGAGCTCGGCTTTTTGTTTTCGCGCAAGATCGACAATTTGTTACCGCCCCACTTCAACGCTGTTTCCACCGAATCGGTCAGGCGAACGCGAATTCCGTCGCGCACAACCAATCGATCGACCACCGCTTGAATCGTGTGCCGCTCACTTTTTTTGAGGCGAACCGGATCGGGCCGATCAAGCTCGACGATTTCGCCGTCAATCCGCGCCCGAACGAAACCTTCGCGTTTCAAGCGCTCGATCACGTCGCGAAATTCGCCCGCCTGATTTTTCACCAACGGGGCCAGCACGATAATTTTCGTGTTCGCTTCGTAGGCGAGGATTTGATCGACAATCTGCTGCGGTGTTTGGCGATGGACCGGCTTACCCGTTTTGGGATCGTGCGGTTGACCGACCGCGGAGAACAGCACGCGCAAATAATCGTAGATCTCGGTCGTGGTCGCGATGGTCGATCGGGGATTGGCGCCGGCGCTGCGCTGCTCGATTGCGATGGCGGGGGAGAGACCTTCGATGAAATCGACATCGGGCTTTTCCATTTGATCGAGGAATTGCCGGGCATAAGCGGACAAGCTCTCGACGTAGCGGCGTTGGCCCTCCGCGTAGAGGGTATCGAAGGCGAGCGAGGATTTTCCCGAGCCGCTTAGACCGGTAATGACCACCAGCCTCTCCCGCGGCAGTTCCACGTGGAGATTCTTCAAATTGTGCTGGCGCGCACCACTGATCTTAATAACTTGCGCAGGCATCAGGACGACAAATCTCGAACCTATCAGTCAAGCACAGCCCCAAGTTTTCTCCAGAGAAAATCCGTTTTTATGAGCGACGCGAAAAACACCATCAGCCACGAAGAATTGGTCGAGCTGCAGAAAAAATTCAGCGAGATCAAACATTCGATCAATAATGCGCTGGCCGTGATGATGGCGCTTTCGGAGATGTCGCAACGCCGCCCCGATTACGCCGAAAAATTGGCGACCACGGTTTTGACTAAGGCGCCCCAAATCGTTTCCAATTTGCAGGAGTTCACTTCGTTGCTGAACGAGAAGGCCGGCGTCAAACCCGCGGCCGAAGCGAGCTAGCTGCGAATTCGAACGCCCATTCACGCGCATGGACGCGGTGTCGAGCAAACGCATCCTCATCGTCGAAGATGAGAAGGACGTTGTCGATCTTCTGACTTTGAATCTGCGCAAAGCTGGCGGTTTCGCGATCTCCACCGCGAGTGACGGCGCGAACGGTTTGGCCAAAGCCCGAGCCGAGAAGCCGGACTTCATCATTCTCGATCTGATGTTGCCCAAAATGCCGGGGCTCGAAGTTTGCAAACTTCTCAAGAGCGATTCGGCGACGCGCCAGATCCCAGTTTTAATGCTGACCGCGCGCGCGGAAGAGGTCGACCGCATTGTCGGTTTGGAATTCGGAGCCGACGATTACGTGACAAAGCCGTTTAGTCCACGCGAAGTCATTTTGCGGATCAAAGCGATTCTCCGGCGCGGCGCGGAGGAAACGGAAGCGCGCTTGTCCGCGGGGCCGATCACGATTGATCCCGCGCGCCACGAAGTTTTGGTTAACGGCAAAGCGATCGAGCTCACCAGCCTCGAGTTCAAACTGCTACGCACGCTCATGCAACGCCGCGGCCGCGTCCAGGAACGCGATCGATTACTAAACGAAGTCTGGGGTTACGAAAGCGTGATCGATACCCGCACCGTGGATACGCACGTGCGCCGGTTGCGGGAAAAACTCGGCAAGGCGGGAGATATTGTCGAAACCGTGCGCGGATTTGGCTATCGTGTCCGCGAAAAATGACGTGGCTCCTTTTGTTCGGTGCGATTGCTGGATCGACAATCGCATTTGTTTATTTCGTCCGGCGCAAATGGATTGCTCCCTGGCGGGAAATGGAATCGCTGGTCGCGAAAGTCGGCCGCGGCGAACAACCTCGCACGTTTTTGATCGGCGGCAGCAAAGACGCGCGGCGAGTGAGCGTCGCGCTTGAAGAAATTCTCACCCGGCAACGCGAGCTGGATCGACAAATCGGGGAGCGCGCCACCGGCCAGAAAGCAATTCTCTCCGCGATGCAGGACGGATTGCTCGTCGTCGATGCGCAGAGCCGTATGGCGTTGATGAATCCCGCGTTCTGCGAGCTGTTTGGCGTCCGCGAAGATTCGTTAGGCTCGCCACTTCTCGAAACGGTGCGGGATCCGGCGGTACGGCGAATTGTGAATGAGACGCTGACCGAGCGAAGGGCCGGTCAGGGCGAGTTCGTGATTGGCCAGCGCGAATTTGAGATGAGCTCGGTGCCGATGGGCGTTGATAACGGCGCAATCAGCGGCGCGGTAGTTTTGTTTCACGACATTACCGACCTGAAACGTGCGGACGAAATCCGGCGCGATTTTGTCGCGAACGTTTCGCACGAGCTGCGCACACCGTTGTCGATCTTGCGCGGCTACATCGAGACAATGCTCGACGATCCGAAAATGCCGCGGAGCGAGACGTCGCGCATTTTGGAAGTGATGGACCAACATTCGAAGCGGCTCGGGCTGCTCGCGAACGACCTGCTCACGCTCGCGCAGCTCGAATCCGGAAAATCCACGCTCGATCTGAGCGAAATCGATCTCCTCCGCTTCTTTGGCGATCTCGTCCGCGATTGGGACAAAAAGTTTGCCGCGAAAAATCTGCGAGCGGTCGTGGAGGTGGCGGACGATTGCCCGGGCATTCGCGCGGATGAAGCGCGTCTGCGCGAGGTGTTCGATAACCTACTCGACAATGCGGTGAAATATTCGAACGAGAGCGGCGAGATCCGATTGATCGCGCGTCGCCGCAATAACGAGATCGCCTTGAGCGTGAGCGATCAGGGAATCGGGATCGCGCCGGACGATTTGCCCCGGATTTTTGAGCGGTTCTATCGGGCAGACAAAGCGCGCAGCCGCGAGATGGGCGGCACCGGACTCGGGTTGTCGATCGTGAAACACATCGCGCAGCTTCATGGCGGAAGCGCGGAAGCGGAGAGCCAGCCGGGCGAGGGGGCGACGATCTCTCTGATTTTACCCGCGACCAGCTGAGCGCAGACCGGGCCGCGAAGTTATTTTATTTTCAAGATTGCGTTCCTAATCATCAACGGTTCAATGCTCCTCGGGCGCTAAAAGATATGTTCTCAATTGGCAAATTGCTCGGCAAAGACGACAAGTTTTACGATCTGCTCGAAGCGAGCGCTAAACAGGCCGACACGAGTGTGCATCATTTGGTCGATCTGCTCGCGAAGATCGACAATAAAAACTCGGCCCCTGATTTGGCCGCGTTCGCCCAGAGCCGGCGTGACGACAAACGGATCACGCAACAACTCACTGAAGAATTAACGAAGACATTCATCACGCCGCTCGAGCGCGAAGACATCCAGGAGCTTGCGGCTTCGCTCTATAAAATTCCCAAGACCGTCGAGAAGATTGGCGAGCGGATGTTGATTT
This sequence comes from Verrucomicrobiota bacterium, assembly GCA_003219495.1. The sequence continues at coordinate 34,360 of QHOZ01000040.1, forward strand.
CTCCGCAAGATTTGCCGAAGCCGACGTTCGCGCGTCAGGTCGAGCTGCTCGATCGTGCGGCGGAAACGGTGCTCGCGATGGTGAAGCAGTTGCGCAAAGGAATGAATGTCCGCACCGCGCGCGAGATGAACGCGAAATTGCAAACGATCGAGGGCGACGCGGACGAGCTCGAGCTCGAATTGCTGCGCGATCTTTACCAGGGCAATTACGATCCCAAGCACATCATCTTTTTGCGCGACCTTTACGAATTGCTTGAAAAGGTGATCGACCGTTGCCGCGATGCGGGCAACGTCGTCCTTCAGGTTGTCTTGAAGAACACCTAAACGTCGCGCGCGATTCAAGATCGACATGACGCTATTCCTCATCGTCGTCCTCGCGGCGGTCATCTTTGAATACAGCAACGGTTTTCACGACGCGGCCAACGCGATTGCGACCGTCGTTTCGACCAAAGTTCTCACGCCGCGGCAGGCGATCATGATGGCGGCGTTTTTTAATCTAACCGGCGCGCTTCTCGGCGGCGCGGTCGCGTCAACCGTGGGCAAAGGGTTGGTCGATACTCAGGTGGTGACGATGGGGACGGTTTTGAGCGCGGTCTCGGCTGCGTTCATCTGGAACATGCTGACCTGGTGGTTGGGTTTACCATCGAGCTCGAGTCATGCGCTGATCGGCGGTCTTTGCGGTGCGGCCGTTGCGACCGCGAAAGGAAATTGGAGCGTGATCAAATGGCACGAAGGACTTTGGCCGAAAGTTGTTGTGCCGATGATCACTTCGCCGATCGCCGGATTTTTTCTCGGCGCGCTCGTGATGTTTTTTCTTTTTGTCGTTCTTCACAAGTTGACGCCGCATTTCATCCATCAACTTTTCGGGAAGGGGCAAATACTGAGCGCCGCATGGATGGCGCACAGTCACGGCACGAACGACGCGCAAAAAACAATGGGCATTATCACGCTCGCGCTTTTCACCGGGACACAAGCGCATCAGTTCGATCATCTCCCGCCGTGGCTGCAGTTTTTGCACACGCCGGCCTTTATCCTTCCGCTATGGGTGAAAATTCTCTGCGCGATCACGATGTGTGTAGGCACCGCGGCCGGTGGGTGGCGAATTATTCGCACGCTCGGTCATCGGGTTGTGAAATTGCAACCGGTCAACGGTTTCGCGGCCGAAACCAGTGCGGCGTTGATCATTCAGATCGCGAGCGCCTACGGAATTCCGCTTTCGACGACGCATGTTATCTCAACCTCGATCATGGGCGTTGGCGCGGTGAAGCATTTCAGCGGAATGCGCTGGACCCTGGTGGAGCGGATCGTTTGGGCGTGGATTTTTACGCTGCCGGTGACGGGCCTGATCGGCTATCTCTTCGAGCGCATCGGCACCGGGTTCTGATTTTGCCGCTGCTGTCGCTGGACGTCACAGAATCGTAACATTTCCGGCGTTGCCGGAAGCGAGCGTGTTTCGCATCGTCAAAATGTGGAAACTGTCGCCCGTCCCGCGTCCACGGGATCGATTCTTTTAGCGAATGCCGCCGCTCGCCGGCGTCGATTGACCAGCGAATCGGCGATCAAAGCATTCTTCGGAAGCAACGCGCTCGTCGCGATTGTCGTGCTCGCGCTGATCACCATTTTTCTTTTTCGCGAAGGCTTCGGATTTTTTGGGCAGAATCTCGACAACCTGCGGCTTTATCGGCGCGCCGGTCTGGAATATGTGGACATTATCCGCGATCAAGCGCAGCAACACGCCGCGCTTTCGAGAAAACTCGGAGAGATCCGACAACTCGAAACGCGCAATGCGCCCGGTGCAAATCTCGAAACCTTCGATCAGTTTTCCTCCAGCTTTAGCGACAGCGGAGAATTTTTAAACGCGCTCGTCTCCGACACGAACGATCAGGCCCTCGCGTTGCGCGAATCGCTCATTGCCTTGGGAATGCCGGCGGCTGTTTCCTCCACCACCGAGGCTGAATCGCCCACGGTTCCGGCCGCGGTCGATCCGAGAACCGCGATGCCGACATTGCGCGGCGCGGATGAAAAATTCCCGTCCATCGCGCAGACGATGAAATCCAAGATCGACAATCTGCTCGCGGCTCCGCCGGCATTGAGCGATGCGAAATCGAAGGAGGCGTTCGCGAAGTGGAAAAAGAAAACACATGACTACATCGCAATTTTCCCAACGATCGAACAAAAGCTGCGCGCGTGGGATCCGAACGAGCCGGTCGCTGCGTATCGCGCGATCACATCGTTCCTTTTCGGAACGAACTGGGTCACCGCGAGTTTTTGGCAGGATTGGTACGGGATCATTCCGTTGCTCGTCGGATCGATCATGGTATCGACTGTCGCTCTGATTATCGCAGTTCCACTCGGTGTTTGTTCGGCGATTTACGTCAGCGAAGTCGCGGCCAAAGGCGAGAAAGTGCTGATCAAACCTTATATCGAATTCATTTCCGCGATTCCCTCGGTCGTTCTCGGATTCTTCGGAATCGCAGTTGTTGGCCAGGCGATTCGCGCGCTTTCGCAAATGCCCTTCATGAAATGGGTGCCGTTTTTTCCGATCAGCGAACGCCTCAATGTTTTCACGGCCGGCGCATTGCTCGCGTTGATGGCCGTGCCGACCATCTTCACGCTTGCGGAAGACGCGCTGCGTAATGTGCCGCGCGGATTTAAAGAAGCTTCCTACGCGCTCGGCGCGAACCGGCTGCAAACGATCGCGCGTGTGCTCGTGCCCGCGTCGTTGTCCGGAATTATTTCGGCGGTGTTGCTCGGACTTGGCCGTGTCATTGGCGAAACGATGGTCGTTTTACTTTGCGCCGGAAATCGAATCGCGATTCCTGATTTCACTCAAGGTCTCGGCGCGTTTTTCCAACCGGTGCACACGATGACCGGCATCATTGCGCAGGAAATGGGCGAGGTAGTGCGCGGCAGCATTCATTACCGCGCACTGTTCATGGTCGGACTCGTTCTCTTCGGGCTAACGCTCGGCATCAACTATCTCGCGCAACGATTGGTCGCGCGTTACCGCATGAGCATTGGCTGAGATCGTGAACATGAATATCCGCAAGAGCACAAGAAAGAGGCGCATCGCTGAAGGCGCCGTCTTCTGGCTTTTCCGGCTAGGAACTTATTTCGTGTTGCTCTGCGCGACTTACATTTTTCTCGATATCGGAATCAAAGGTGGCCGGACCGTTTTCCAGAAGACTGTGCCGTTCATCAACGTGAGTTTTCTGACCGAACCGCCGCAAACGCTCTACGTGTTCGATTATCAGGGAAAGGAAATGGAATTGAGCGATCGCCAATTCCGCGAGTGGAAGACGACGCACAAGGAAGATGTCGATGTAACGAGCGTTTCCTATTCGGCGGGCGGAATCTGGCCGTGCATTGTCGGGACTGCGTTGCTCGTGGTCGGCTCAATGACACTTGCGCTGTTCGTCGGGATCAGCTGCGCGATCTACTTGAGCGAATACTCGCGCGATGGGCGCTTTATTCGTTTGGTTCGAGTCGCGATCCTCAATCTCGCCGGCGTGCCCTCGATTGTGTTCGGGCTTTTCGGTTTCGGATTGTTCGTAATTTTCTTCGGCTGGAACGTTTCGCTGTTGTCCGGCTGGTTCACGCTCGGTTTGATGGTGCTGCCGGCGATCATTACCGCGAGTGAAGAATCGCTGCGCGCGGTGCCAAAAGGTTTGCGGGAAGGATCCCTCGCGCTCGGCGCGACGAAATGGCAGACGATTCGCAAAAACGTTTTGCCTTACGCGCTTCCTGGAATTTTGACTTCGTCGATTCTTGGAATCGCGCGCGTCGCCGGCGAGACCGCGCCGATCATGTTCACCGCCGCGTATGCGATGCGCGATGAAATGCCGTGGCAGGTCGCGCATTGGACGAATTTCTTTTTCCAGGGCGTAATGGCGTTGCCCTATCACATCTATGTGGTCAGCTCGAAGATTCCGCAAAACGAATACACCGAGCGCGTGCAATACGGCACCGCGTTCGTGTTCCTCGTGGTCGTCATGGTGATCGCGTTGACTTCTATCTTGCTCAGAGAACGCCAACGGAGACGCTTATCATGGTAAGCTTGATTGAAATGCCGCCCGAAACCCTGACCCAACAACGCCCGCGCCAAGAGGATCGACCGGTTCAGCAAACCGAACCGGCCACGGTGATGATCGATATCCGCGATGTCGATTTCGCCTACGGCGCGAATCAGGTGCTGCACGATGTCACTCTTGAAATCCCGCCGCGAGCGGTGACCGCGTTCATCGGACCGTCCGGTTGCGGCAAGACGACGCTTTTGCGCTGCATCAATCGCATGAACGATCTCATCGAAAACGCGCGCATTACTCAGGGAGCAATTTATCTCGGCGGTGTCGATATTCATTCGCCCGGCGTGGATGTTGTCGATCTTCGCCGACGCGTCGGAATGGTTTTCCAAAAATCGAACCCGTTTCCGAAATCAATTTACGACAACATTGCTTACGGATTGCGCATTGCCGGAATCAACAAGCGCGCTCAAATCGACGAAGCGGTCGAGAAAAGTTTACGCGGCTCGGCGTTGTGGGACGAAGTGAAAGATCGTCTCGATGACGGCGCGCTTGGTTTGTCGGGCGGCCAACAACAACGTCTCTGCATTGCGCGCGCGCTCGCGGTCGAGCCGGACGTGATTCTGATGGACGAGCCTTGCTCCGCGCTCGATCCGATCGCGACCGCGAAGATAGAGGAGCTGATTCACGAGCTCAAAACGCACTACACCATCGTCATCGTCACGCACAACATGCAACAAGCAGGCCGCGTTTCGGATCACACCGGATTCTTTTATCTCGGACGCCTGATTGAATTCGGGCCGACCACGAAAATTTTCAGCAATCCGACTGAGAGACGCACCGAAGATTACATCACCGGGAGATTTGGTTGATCGACATGACGCCGCCGAAACATATTTTGGGAACATTCGATGAAGCACTCAGTGCGTTACGCAACAACGTGCTGATGATGGCCGGACTCGCCGAACGCACTCTCGATCGTGCGATCAGAGGCTTGCTGCAACGCGACGATAATCTTTGCACAACGGCCATCGCTGATGACGAGGAGATCGACCAACTTGAAAAGCAGATCGACAAGGACGGGATTGACGTTTTGCTCAGGTTTCAACCCGTGGCTTCGGATTTGCGCCGCGTCGTGGCGGCAATGAAACTTTCGCCAAACATCGAGCGCATCGCCGATCAGGCGACAAATGTAGCGCGGCGCGCGCGGAAGCTAAATCGACATCCCGCTTTGCCCGAAGTGGAGATGATCCAACCGATCCAGGCGCATGCGATGACGATGTTCAAAGACGCGATTGACGCGTTCACCCGCGAAGATGTCGATCTTGGCCGCGCCGTGGTCGCTCGCGATAAAGAACTCGATTACATGAACAAAATGGCCAACCGGAAATTGACCGAGCGGATGGCGCAGGACCCGAAAGCGCTGCGTGGCTAGGAGCGCGTCGGCGATCACGCGACGAATATCGCGGAGGACGCCGTTTACGCCGCGGCCGCAGAAGATATTCGCCACCAAACGGCGGCGGCTACGACTTAGGTCGCGAATTGCCATGCGCGCCTGATCGCCGATCTTAAGGGTTATGCCGCAGGCGCAGTCGAAGGTCGAAACGGAAGAAAACGCAACGGTCGTTCCGATCACGCCGGCGCAATCGGCGCACGAGCGTTTTGGCGACCCGAAGAATTTCATCAATCGCGAGCTGAGCTGGCTGGAGTTCAATCGACGCGTTCTGGAAGAAGCGCAGGACGCAACCCAACCCCTGATCGAGCGGGTGAAGTTTCTCTCGATCTTCAGCTCGAACCTCGACGAGTTTTTCGAGATCCGCGTCGCCGGGATCAAACAGCAGATTGAAAGCGAAACGAGCGACGTCGCGGCGGACGGATTGAGTCCGACGGAAACGTTCAACCAAATTCAACGGCTCGCCCACGAGCTGGTCGCGACCGAATATGAGATTTTCAACAAGGAGATGCTTCCCGAGTTGGACAAAAATCGGATTCGCGTCCGCAAAGTCTCGGAGCTCGGCACACGGCGCGCGGCCTGGGCCCGTTTTCCAATGCTGACGCCATTGGCGGTGGACGCGAGCCATCCCTTTCCCGATTTGCTGAACAAAAGCCACAACCTGCTCGTGCGCGCGAAAACGAAACGCCGCGGTGAACCGCTGCTCGCGATTGTGCAGGTGCCGCGCGTCGTCCCACGTTTAATTTTGATGCCGCGCGTTCAGGGCGAAGACGAACCGTGGGATTACATTTATCTCGCCTCACTGATCAAACAGCACATCGCCGAATTGTTTCCGGGATTTATTCTCGATGCGGTGCACGCCTTTCGCGTGACGCGCAACAGCGATCTCTATATTGACGACGAAGAGGCGGAGAATCTTTTGCGAACGATCGAGGTCGAGTTGCGCCGTTCGAGCAAAGGCGATGCGGTCCGATTGGAAGTGGAAGTCGATTGTCCTAAAGACTTCATCGAGCTGCTGATGAAGTTTTACGATCTGACCGAAGCGGACGTTTACAAATTGAACGGGCCGCTTTCGATGACGCATCTCAATCCGCTGTTGGCGAACGATGCGTTCGCGAATTTGAAGGACCGTCCGTTTTTGCCGGGGCACGATCCGGCGCTGCCGCCGCACGCCGACATGTTCGAAGTGATGCGCCGCCAGGACGTGCTTTTGCATCATCCCTACGACAGCTTCGAACCGATTGTCGATCTGGTGGAAGAAGCCGCGCGCGATCCGCAGGTCCTCGCGATGAAGATCACGCTTTACCGGACAAGCGGTGATTCGCCAATTGTCGAAGCGTTGATCGATGCCGCGACCGCCGGCAACCAAGTGACCGCGATCGTTGAATTGCGCGCGCGTTTCGATGAAGCGGCCAATATTCAATGGGCGCGACGACTCGAAGAAGCAGGCGCGCACGTGATTTACGGAGTCGTCGGGTTGAAAACGCATTGCAAAACGATGCTCATCGTCCGCCGCGACTCGGATCAGATCCGGCGATACGTCCACCTCGGCACCGGAAATTATCACTCGCGAACGGCGCGGACTTACACCGACTTCGGTTTGCTCACGACCAATCCGCAGATCACCGAAGAGGTGGCGACGGTTTTCAACACTCTGACCGGACTGGCCGGTTATCCCGGGTTGAAGAAATTAATGGTGGCGCCTTTCGATATGAAACAGCGCTTGATCGAGAAAATCCTCCGGGAACGGGATCACGCGCGCGCGGGCCGACCGGCACGGATCGTGGCCAAACTAAATTCGCTCGTCGATCAGGAGATCATCGAAACGCTTTACGACGCGTCAGCCGCTGAAGTGACCATCGATTTGATCGTGCGCGGCATTTGCTGTTTGCGGCCGAAAACTCCCGGGCTGAGCGAATACATCCGCGTCATCAGCATTGTCGGCCGTTTTCTCGAGCACAGCCGGATTTATTATTTCGAAAACGGCGGGCAGCCCGAAGTTTATCTTTCGAGCGCGGATTGGATGCCGCGGAACTTTATTCGCCGTGTCGAAGTTGCTTTCCCAATCGAAACGCCGGCCCTGCGCGACAACATTATTAAGGAAGTGCTTCCGCGATTCTTGAACGACCGCGTCAAATCACGCGAACTCCAGCCGGATGGAAGTTATCGCCGTTTGAAACCGGAAGGCACGGAGGAGCGCTCGCAGGCGCAATGGCATTTCCGCGAAGTCACGCGCGAACGTGCGAAGAAGCAGGGACGTCCGAAACCGCAACGAGCGGGCAAATTGATTCCCATCACCGTGGCGCCCGAACCACCGTCGCCGAAAACCGCGTGAGGAAAAAAACCCTCGTCATCGACGTCGGCGGCACCCACGTGAAGCTGATGATCTCGCGCTCAAAGCGGCGCAAATTTAAATCCGGACCAAAGCTGACGCCGCGCGAGCTCGTCGCGGAAGTGAAGAAGGAAACCGAAGGTTGGAAATTCGATGCGATCGCGATCGGGTTTCCGGCCCCGGTGCGGGACGGCCGAATCCTGATCGAGCCGAAGCATCTTGGAAAAGGATGGATCCGGTTCAATTTCGAAAAAGCATTCAAAAAACCGGTTCGCGTGGTGAACGACGCCGCGATGCAGGCGCTCGGAAGTTATCGCGGCGGTCGAATGTTATTTCTCGGACTCGGGACCGGTCTTGGATCGACATTGGTTTTGCCAGGCATGGTGATGCCGCTCGAGCTGGGCGATCTCCCGTATTGCGAAACTCTCGTCATCGAAGATTTCTTGGGAAAACTCGGGCTCGAGGAGTTGGGCGAAAAAGATTGGCAGCGCGACACGATGCTGGCCGTCGCGCAGCTGAAAAAATCTTTCATCGCGGATTACGTCGTGCTCGGCGGCGGTAACGCGAAAAAATTGAAGGAGATGCCGGAAGGGGCTGAGCTCGGGCATAATCGTAACGCGTATCTCGGAGGAGTCCGGCTTTGGCAAATCGACCCACGTACGCGCCGGCCGAAATGGAAGTTTGTGTAGACCATTGGGATTAAAGGGAGAGGAAAATGGGCATGGAAGTTTATTTTTTACGACACGGCGAAGCGGACTGGCCGAACTGGAACAAATCGGACGACGAGCGCCCGCTGACGAAACGCGGCAAAAAGGAGATGCACGAAGTCGGAAAATTTTTGAAACGCATTGGGGCCGAGTCCGATTTGATCGTAACCAGTCCGTTGCCGCGCGCGTCGCAAACCGCTGACATCGCGGCCGAGCATCTCGACCTGAAATGCAAAACGGACAAATTGCTCGAGCCCGGCTTTGGTCGGCAAGAGCTCGAGCGCATCCTGAAAAAATATCCGGCGGATAGCGTGATGATCGTTGGTCACGAGCCGGATTTCAGCCACACGATCGAGCAATTGACCGGCGGTGCGGTGAAGATTTCCAAAGCCGGTGTCGCGCTTGTGGAGCTCGACCGTTCCTGGCGGCAAGGCCGATTGCTCTGGCTGTTTCCGCCGAAGATCGCGAAAAAATAGCGCGCTACTTCACGAGCACTTCCGCGATTGACGACGAAGACGGGTCGTCTTCCCAATCTTTCAGCCAGCTGGCAATCCGCGCGCCGAAATCACGCGGACGTTCGGCAAAAAAATGTTCAGCGAGTTCCGCCGCGCCTCGCTGAAGATCGACCTGGTTCACTTCGATCAACACCAAAAGCCTTTGCCCTTCCCGTTCCCAGGCCGCTTGTCGATCTTCGCAACGCAGACGTTCACTGAGAAAACTCAAGTCGTGCGCGCGTCCAAGCAGTTTGCCAAGGGCGCGGAGATCGTCGCTCAAATTTTTGAGCACTACCGGATTGATCGGACACAAAATCCGCAGCTCATACCAAAGCTGTTTCGCTTTGCTGCGGAAATGATGAAAATCCTCCGGTTTCCGCGTCTCTTCCGCACACTTCAGCGCTCGTCGAGCGTCCTTGTAAGAACGCTGGACCGCGCGACGAAGTTGTTTGCAACTAAAGTGCTCAAGCGGCCAGCAATCGATATTGGCGAGCGCGCTTTCCAGGATCGGTTTCGCTTGCGTTTGCCATTCCGCGAAAGCGGCCATGAAATTTCCCAGTTCGAGCGCGAGCATGCCTTCGAGCTTCGGATAACCGGCGCGCCCGCCTCCGCTCCGATGTTTGATTCCCTGAAGTTCTTGCACGGTCTGCAA
>QHOZ01000212.1:0-3952 GCA_003219495.1 Verrucomicrobiota bacterium
AAGTGGCAGGGCCCGGTGACGGGTCAAAACCAGACCACGATCAACAGCAGCGCTGCGAGCACGAAGTTTAACAAAACAAAATACGGCTCAGGCAACGCGAACGCTGGGAATTTCAAATACCAGAAGAAGCAGTTCAATCTGCAGACGAACAACAAGCAGTACGTCATCAACAAGTACAAGACCGTTAATTACAACGCGAATTACAAGTTTCCGGGCGCTTACAAATGGAAGGGAAACCCGAAATATTCGGTCTTCGTCAATTACCATCCGGCCTGGCATGACACCTGGTGGTGGAATTGGCATCATCCGCACGTCACGTTCATTTACGGCGGCTGGTACTACTGGGACAACAGCTATTGGTACCCGGCTTGGGGTTATGCTCCCGACTCGGTCTATTATTATGATGGACCAATCTACGCTTCGAACCCGACCGAAGATCCGGCGCAAGTAGTCGCCAACGTTCAGTCGGCTCTGCAACAGCAGGGCTTTTATCAGGGCGATATTGATGGTGTTCTCGGCCCGCAAACGCGCGCCGCGCTCGCCGAATTTCAATCGGCCCAAGGACTCGAACCGACCGGCGCGGTCGATGAACCGACGCTGGAAACGCTCGGCATGGTCTAACAAAAATTAATCGGATTTGAGATCGCCGCGGGAAATCCCCTCGGCGATTTTCTTTTGCCGGGCGAGCGAGGGTGCGAGGAAGAGCTTGAACGATGTCGATCTTGGCGGACTAATTGTCCCGTGCAGCAGTCGCAATTGGTCGCCCGCGATTTATTTCAATCCTTCAAGATGGGCCCGCGCCGAATCGAAGTGTTGCGCGGAATCTCGGTCGACGTGGCCGCGGGCGAAATCATTTTCATTTGCGGCGCGTCCGGCGCCGGCAAAACGACGCTGCTTTATACCCTTGCCGGATTGGAGCGGCCGGAAGCGGGAACGGTCGAGTTCGACGGTCACAATCTTTACAACGGCAGCTCGAGCTCGCAGGCGCGCTTTCGAAACAAGAAGATGGGCTTTGTTTTCCAGGGTTATTTTTTGCTCCCGGAGCTGACGGCATTGGAAAATGTTTCGCTGCCGGGAATGATCGGCCGCAGCAGGAGTCAAAAAGCCGCCGAAGAAAGTTTGGCCGCGGTTGGTTTGGCCGACCGGTTGCAACATTTGCCGCCCGAACTTTCCGGCGGCGAGCAACAACGCGTCGCGATCGCGCGCGCAATGGTCAACGATCCCGAAATAATTTTTGCGGACGAGCCGACCGGCAATCTCGATTCCGCCACCGGGCAGTCGATTGTCGAGCTTCTGCTCGGCCTGGCGCGCGAACGCAAAAAGACTTTGGTGATCGTGACGCACGACACGTCATTGGCCGCGCGCGGCGACCGCGAATTGCACATCAAAGACGGCCGGCTCGAGTAGTGCCGCGATTTTTGTCTCTTGAATTGCTTGGCGAAAGAACGAGATTTTTCCCGCACTTATGAAAACTTCTGATGCTGGCGGCACGGTGATCGATGAACCTAAATCACGTGAGGCGGTGAAACCGGCGGTGGACAAACCGACCGCCGCAAAAGCGTCCGCGAAGACGTCGCAGATTTATATCGATGGAAAATTTTACGCCGAAGGCGAAGCGAAAGTTTCGGTGTTCGATCACGGATTGCTTTACGGCGACGGAATTTTTGAAGGCATTCGTTTTTACAACGGCCGCGTTTTTCGACTGGAGGAACATCTCGATCGACTTTGGGATTCGGCCCGCTCGATTTGTTTGGAAGTTCCAATGTCGCCGCGCGCGATGACTGAGGCCGTCCTGGAGACGATTCGTCAAAACAATCTGCGCGACGGTTATATTCGCCTGATCGTGACGCGCGGTGTCGGCAATCTCGGATTGAATCCGGAGCAATGTAAAACGCCAAGCGTGATCATCATTGCGGCGCAGATCGCGCTTTATTCTGAGGAGATGTATCGCCGGGGTTTGACCGTGGTGACGGTTGCGACGCGGCGCACGAATCCGAGCGCGCTCAATCCGGCAGTCAAATCGCTCAACTATTTAAACAACGTGATGGCGCGGATCGAAGCGAATCAGGCGCACGCGGACGAAGCGTTGATGTTGAACGACGAAGGCAACGTCGCCGAGTGCACGGCTGACAACGTTTTCATTGTGAAGCGCGGACAAATTTTCACGCCACCGATTACGGCGGGCGCGTTGCGCGGCATTACCCGTTCGGTCGTGTTCGAGATCGCGGCCGAGACAGGAATCAAAGTGGCCGAAACGGACATCACGCGCCACGACGTGTTCATCGCCGACGAAGCGTTTCTAACTGGAACGGCCGCCGAAGTGGTTCCACTGATCAAAGCCGACGGGCGTCCAATTGGAACGGGCAAGCCGGGACCGATCACGACGCGGATGATTGCCCGTTTCCGCGAGCTGACAAGAGAAACCGGAACGCCGATTTACACTTAAGAGCGAACCGCCTTCGCAGAACTACGGCGTGACAAGCATTGCAAAGATCGACATCGGCGCGAAAGGTGCTCGACAAACCCGCGGCTTGAATGTTTTAAGCGTCCGAATGGTCTAAGTTGTAGAAATGTTGTGCGACGTTTGTAAATGCAATGACGCCACTGTCTTCCTGACCCAGATCATCGAAGGGAAGATGCAGAAGGTGAATCTTTGCGACGCCTGCTCGAAAGAGAAAGGCGTGCAGGACCCGACTGGATTCGCGCTCGCCGATTTACTGCTCGGAATCGGAGCCGCCGAAGAAATCGAAAAGGGTAGCTCGCCCACGCATCGTTGCGTGGTGTGCGGGTTCACGCAGGCCGACTTCAAAAAATCTGGGCGTCTCGGTTGCAGCACTTGCTACGCGACCTTCACCGAAGCGCTGACCGCGTTATTGAAAGCGATGCACAAAGGCACCGCGCATGTCGGCAAAGTTCCGCAGCGGGCGCATCGCGTGGTAGAATTGAGCGATCGCATGCGGGCCTTGAACGAGAACCTGCAAAAAGCTGTCGCGGAAGAAAATTACGAGACGGCCGCGTCGTTGCGCGACCAGATCAAACAACTCGAGACCGAACTAACGGAATAGCGCCGTGAAATTTTCGAATGTGATGTCGAACGCCGGAGAATGGCTCCGTGGCGAAGGGCCACATCATCAAATCGTCGTGAGCAGCCGCGTGCGGCTCGCGCGCAATTTGCGCAATCGCGCGTTTCCGGGTTGGGCGAAAAAGGCGGAGCGCACCGCCATCCTCGATTTCATCAAACCGCGCGTGGAAAAACTTCCCGAGATGCAGGATTCATTTTCCGAACTGCTCCAGGATCTTTCCGCGCTCGATAAACAGGTTTTGGTCGAGCGGCATTTGATCAGCCGCGAACACGCCGCGAAGAGCGCGGGCAGCGCGGTCGTCATGAATCGCCGGCAAACGCTCAGCATCATGATCAACGAAGAAGATCATTTGCGGATGCACTTCTCGATAAGATCGACACCGCGCTCGAAGCCGAGCTCGATTTCGCTTACGACGCGAAGCTCGGATATTTAACCGCCTGTCCGACGAACGTCGGCACCGGCATGCGTGCGTCCGCGATGTTGCATTTGCCGGGGTTGGTTCTAAGTGAGCTGATCAATCAAGTCGTCCAGGCCGTGAGCAAGATCGGTCTCGCCGTGCGCGGACTTTACGGCGAAGGCACCGAAGCGATGGGAAATCTTTTCCAGATCTCGAATCAGACCACGCTGGGCGAAAAGGAAGACGAAATCATTACGCGTCTCAGCAAGGTGATCGAGACCATCATCGACAAGGAGCACGACGCCCGGCAGGTGTTGATTCAAAAAAAATCAAACACACTGCTGGATCAGATCGGTCGAGCATACGGTGTGCTTACTTTTGCTCACGCGATGAGCTCGAAAGAAGCGCTCAATCTGTTGTCGATCATCAAGCTCGGGGTCGATCTCGGGGCTTTCCCGGAAGATAAACGGCT
>QHOZ01000212.1:4074-7000 GCA_003219495.1 Verrucomicrobiota bacterium
AGGTAAAAGCAATGAATAATTTCACGCCTCGAGCCCAACAGGTGTTGCAGTTGGCCCGCAAAGAGGCCGATCGCTTCAATCACAACTACGTCGGCACCGAACATCTCCTTCTCGGCTTGATCAAGCTCGGGCAGGGTGTCGCCGTCAACGTTCTCCAGAAAATGGGGCTCGACCTCGAAACCGTGCGCATGGAAGTCGAGAAACAAGTCGGCTCCGGTCCGGAAACGAAAATTGTCGGGAACATTCCTTACACGCCGCGCGTCAAAAAAGTTTTGGCGCTCGCCGGCAAGGAAGCGAAAGCGCTGAATCATTCCTACGTCGGCACCGAACATATTTTGCTCGGCCTGCTCCGCGAAGGCGAAGGCGTCGCCGCGCGCGTCTTGAAGAGTCTCGAGATCGACATCGAGCGGACGCGCAACGAAATTTTGAAAGAGCTCGATCCTAACTTCACCCCGTCGGAAACGGAAGAAGGCGGCGAGCCAACTTCAAAGAAGGATGTCAAAACTCCCGCGCTCCGCGCGTTCGGCCGCGACCTGACCGAGCTGGCGAAGAAAGGCGAGCTCGATCCGGTAATTGGCCGCCGCAATGAAATTGAGCGCGTCATTCAAGTGCTTTGCCGGCGCACGAAAAATAATCCCGTGCTGATCGGCGAAGCGGGCGTTGGTAAAACTGCAATTGCGGAAGGGCTGGCGCAGGAAATTGCGAGCGGCAATGTTCCGGAGCTCTTGCGCGAGAAACGCGTAAAATATCGCGGCCAGTTCGAGGAGCGGATCAAAGCGGTCAAGGATGAGATTCGCCGCTCGAAGAACGTGATCCTTTTTATCGATGAATTGCACACCATCGTCGGCGCCGGTTCGGCTGAAGGCGCAATGGACGCTTCAAACATTATTAAACCGGCATTGAGCCGCGGCGAATTGCAATGCGTCGGCGCGACGACGATGAACGAGTATCGCAAGTACATTGAGAAGGACGCCGCGCTCGAGCGTCGTTTTCAAACGGTGAAGGTCGATGCGCCGACGATTGAAGAGGCGATCGAAATTTTGAAGGGTTTGCGGCCGAAGTACGAAGCGCATCACAAAGCAAAGTTGACTGACGAAGCTCTCGAGACCGCGGTGAAATTCTCCGAGCGTTACATCACCGGCCGTTTTCTGCCGGACAAAGCAATCGACGTCATGGACGAAGCCGGAGCGCGCGCGCGCATCAATTCGATGACGCGACCGCCCGACGTGAAGGAGATTGAGAAAGACATCGAGGCGATTCGGTTGCAAAAAGAAGCGGCGATCAAGGCTCAGGATTTCGAAAAAGCGGCCGCGCTGCGCGACAAGGAGAAGCAGACAAAGGAGAAGCTCGAGGCGATTTTGGCGAAGTGGCGTCAGGAGCGCGAAGAGAAGGAAGTCCTCGTGACCGGCGACGACATGATGCACATCATCGCGAAGGTGACCGGCGTTCCGTTGCAACGGATGGAACAAGCCGAGACCGAGAAGCTCCTGAAGATGGAAGACGACTTGAAGGGCAAAGTGATTGGCCAGGACGAAGCCGTCATCGCGATCTCGAAAGCGCTCCGCCGCAGCCGCGCCGACCTCAAAGATCCGCGCCGTCCGATTGGGTCATTCATTTTCCTCGGGCCGACCGGCGTTGGAAAAACTTTTCTCGCGCAAAAGCTCGCCGAATTCATGTTCGGCGATCGCGACGCGTTGATTCAGATCGACATGTCGGAGTACATGGAAAAATTCACCGCCTCGCGCTTGATCGGATCGCCTCCCGGCTACGTCGGCTACGAGGAAGGCGGCCAGCTCTCCGAAGCGGTCCGTCGCCGTCCATATTCGGTTGTGCTTTTCGACGAAATCGAAAAAGCGCATCCGGACGTGATGCACTTGCTTCTGCAAATCCTTGAGGAAGGCAAAATCACCGACTCGTTAGGGCGCAAAATCGATTTCCGGAACACGATCATTATTATGACGTCCAACGTCGGTGCGGAGTTGCTCAAGAAGCAAACGACAATGGGCTTCGGCGCGCCGCGCGAAGGGCACGATTACGATTCGATGCGCGAAAAAATTCTCGATGAAACCAAGCGCGTCTTTAAGCCGGAGTTTCTTAACCGTCTTGACGAAATCATCGTCTTTCACTCGCTCCAAAAATCGGATCTCTTGCTGATTGTCGATCTCGAGGTCGAGAAAGTGAAACTGCGTCTCCGCGCCAAAGAGGTCGAGATCATTCTCGACAACACTGCGCACGAGTTCGTGATCGAAAAAGGTTACGATCCGAATTATGGAGCGCGTCCGATGCGTCGCGCGGTTGAGCGTTATCTCGAAGATCCGCTCGCGGAAGAAATTTTGCGCGGCAACGTCAAACCCGGCGCGACCGTTCACGTCACGGCCAAGGACGGGAAACTGGTCTTCGAATCGGACGCGGCAAAGCTGCCGGAGCCAATCGCTGATTAGCATCTCGCCAGCTGCGGCCGGTCGCCGTCTTAAATGATGTCGCGTCGCGATTGGCTGTTCGCGCTGGCTCTGCTCGTCGTCACCTTTCTCGTTTACGCACCGGCTTGGAACGGCCAACCGATCTGGGACGACGAGACCCATCTAACACCGCCGCAGTTGCGCTCGCTGCATGGGTTGGCGCGAATCTGGACCGAACCAGCGGCCGCGCCTCAGTATTATCCGGTCTTACACACTGTTTTTTGGATTGAACAAAAACTCTGGGGCGACTGGCTGCTGCCCTATCATTTGGTTACCGTCGCGCTGCACGTTTGCACCGCCTTCCTTCTTCTAAAGATTCTTGAACGATTGGAGGTGCCGGGGGCGTGGCTGGCTGCCGGCATCTTCGCGGTCCATCCAGTGATGGTCGAGTCCGTTGCCTGGATGTGCGAATTGAAGAACACCCTTTCGGGCGTTTTGTGCGCGGCGACGGTGCTCGTTTATTTGAA
>QHOZ01000039.1 GCA_003219495.1 Verrucomicrobiota bacterium
CTTCTTTGGCAAGTACCTGCAATCGCGACTGGGGATCGATTACGTCTTCGCGAATGAATTGGAAGTTGAGAATGGGCTGGTGACCGGACGCGTCGGCTCCGATATTGTGGACGGCCGCAGAAAAGCGGAGCTGCTGGAAAAGATCGCGCTCCAGGAAAATATATCGCTCGATCAGGTGGTGGCGGTTGGAGACGGCGCCAATGATCTCCCCATGTTGAATATCGCGGGCATGGGCATTGCGTTTCACGCGAAGCCGCTGGTGCGAAAGAGCGCGAACCACGCAGTTTCCCACCTGGGCTTAGACAGTATTCTCTACCTGATCGGGGTGCGCGATCGCGATCTGGACCGGGCGGAGTTTCGCTCAAACAGCGCAGGTTAACTGCTCAGAGGAATTCCCCGCCCGTGCTCGATCAATCGTATCCAGCCAGGCGGGGAGGTTGTGTTTACGCCGCTTCGTCGTGAATGGCAGCACGAACCTTGTCTGCCATCTCCGCGGGAACTTCGCTCATGTGGTGATCGGTGCGGGCGTGGTCGGCGACCTGCAGCATCACTTCCTCTTCGCTATTGCCGCGGGCGACGAAATCACAGTCGGACCCGACGTCTCTACAACTCACAGTTTTTGCCATGAAAAACTCCTTTCGGTGGAGGAGTCTAACACCGCGCAATGTAAAGGGGAGGTCAAATCTTCGCTCTCGCAAATGCAGCGAGGTCCCCGCCTGCCCGCGTCATCTGGTTTAGGCTTGTCTGGTGCGGCTGAAGTCGTATTCTGAGGCGGGCCTGAGAGAATGTACTTCTGAGTGGTTCACCGTTCTGTAATGCGGCGCAACCCCAACCTACACTTCATGCGAATCGCCATCGACACCG
The DNA here is from genome assembly GCA_003219495.1 of Verrucomicrobiota bacterium. The sequence continues at coordinate 865 of QHOZ01000039.1, forward strand.
GGGGCACATTCACCGATTGCGTGTATCTGAAGAATGGCGTGCCTGCGGTACTCAAGGTGGCGTCCACGCCTCACGATCCAGCGCAATCGGTGCTCGCCGCCGTTCGGCAGATTGCGGGTGATGAGGCAGTCGAGGTGCGGCACGGAACCACTATCGGAACCAATGCGCTGCTGGAACGCAAAGGCGCGCGCGTGGCTTTCGTGACCACCGCCGGATTTGAAGACACCATCGCCATCGGTCGGCAGGCACGTCAACACCTATATGACTGGATGGCTACGCCGGAGCCATGCATCGTTGCCGAAGAATTGCGCTTTGGGATTGCCGAGCGGGTCAGCGCCGAGGGTGAGCTCCTCCGGCGGCCCACGGACATCGAACTTGAAGATTTGCGCGAGCGCGTTCGCGCCAGCGGCGCCGAAAGCATCGCCATTTCCCTGCTCTTTTCATTTGCCAACCCAGAGAACGAGCAGCGGGTAGCGGCCGCGTTGCGCGCTTTGAATCTGCCGATTTCCGTTTCGCACGAAATTCTTCCCGAGTTCCGCGAGTATGAACGCGCGGCGACCATTGTGGTCAATGCCTACCTCGCGCCGAAAGTTGGGCAGTATATTCAACGCCTGGAAACCGGAGTCGGCGACGAACGCGGTGGGTCGCTTTACGTGATGCAGTCCTCAGGCGGAATTATTTCTGCCAGAGTTGCCGCCGCGGAGCCTGTACGCACCGTGCTTTCCGGTCCCGCCGGCGGAGTAATTGGCGCGCACCGAGTCGCTCGCCTCGCGGGGTTCGACAAGATCATCGGCTTCGATATGGGCGGCACTTCGACGGACGTTTGCCTGATTGATTCATCGGGGCATTCTTTTTCGGGATTGCATACGACCAGCGAGGCGGTGATTTCCGGCATTCCGATTTCAGTGCCCGTACTCGATATTCATACTGTCGGCGCCGGTGGCGGATCACTGGCATGGTTCGATCGCGGGGGAATTTTGCATGTGGGGCCGGGATCGGCTGGGGCCGATCCGGGGCCGATCTGCTATGGGCGCGGCGAGCAGCCAACAGTTACAGACGCGAATTTAATTCTTGGCCGGCTTGATTCCAGCCTCGAGCTTGCCGGAACGGTGCGCCTCGACGAATCGCGCACACGGCAGTTCATGGAGAAGGCACGTGGGCCGATCGCGTCCGTCGAGGATTTCGCGGCAGGGATTGTGCGACTGGCCGAGGCCGAGATGGAAAAAGCAATCCGGCTGATTTCGGTGGAGCGTGGCCATGATCCCCGCGAGTTCACCGTTCTGGTGCCGTCGATGCCTGGCGCACTGTCCGCGTTGGGAATTCTGATGTCGGACGTTGTTCGGGATTACTCGCGCACGGTGATGGCTTCGGCGAATTCGGATTCTTTGGGCGAGCTGGAATCGGTCTTCGTGGAACTGGAAACTAAGGCAGCTGCTGAGTTTCGCTCAGAAGGTCTGGCAGGAACTTCTCAGCGCTCGGCCGATCTGCGTTACGCCGGGCAGGGATATGAGCTGAATGTGCCTTGGGGACCAGGCATGTTATCGGAGTTTCACGCGGCGCATCGGCAGCGTTATGGACACGCGGACGAGAGCCGAAATATTGAAGTCGTGAATGTACGCGTGCGCATGACATCCGATTCGCAGAAAATCTCGCTTCCGCGCAAACTCACGGGAAGCGCGGATTGTGCGGGTGCGATATTAAAAACAAAACGCGTCATGTTTGATGGTGACTGGTGCGACGTCCCGGTGTTTCGCCGGGAATCGTTGGCCCCGGGAAACGCTTTTGCCGGCCCGGCGGTTGTGCATGAGTACAGCGCCACCACCGTGGTTCCACCCGGATGTTTTGTGAACGTCGATGAGTTTTCGAATCTGGTAATCACGTGGACACCAACAGCGCAGGGTCGGAACTCAACTCTAGACAGGCTATGACTTCTTTCGATCCAATCGAACTTGCCGTCTTCAAAAGCGCGACTCGCTCGGTGGCCGAAGAAATGGGCGCCGCCCTGCGGCGCACCGCATTTTCGCCCAACATCAAAGAGCGGCGGGATTACTCATGCGCCGTATTCGACTCGAGCGGACAGGCGATCGCGATGGGCGATCACATGCCGGTGCATCTGGGGTCTATGCCGATGTCGGTGAGCGCCGCGGTGAACGCGCTCGCGCTCGAACCCGGCGACGTTGCAATTCTGAATGATCCGTTTGCTGGAGGCACACACCTCCCCGATATCACCATGGTGCTGCCTGTTTTTGTGGAAGGTCTGGGCGGGCCGGCCTTTTACGTTGCCGCGCGGGCGCATCACGCGGATGTTGGCGGAAAGTATCCGGGGTCCATGGGACTCTGCCGGACGATTGACGAAGAAGGCATTCGCATTCCGCCGGCAAAACTGGTACGCGGCGGCGTTACCGATGCGGCCATTTTGAGAAACATTCTCGATAATGTTCGCACACCGGAAGAGCGCGAGGGCGATCTGGCGGCACAGGTGGGTGCGTGCCGCGTAGGCGAGACGCGGTTGCAGGAGCTTGCGTCTCGGCACGGAATTGAGAAAACTCAGCGGCTTTGCGCTGAGCTTCTCGACTACTCCGAGCGCCTGATGCAGGCCGAGCTTGCGCAAATGCCTGCGGGAACTTTCGCAGCTGAAGATTTCCTGGATAGCGACGGCTTCGGCGACGAGCCCATTCGGATTTGTGTTTCCATCCAGTTCGATCCAGCGGCGCGCACCGCGCAGGTCGACTTTGCCGGATCGAGCCCGCAGGTCGGCAGCAGCATGAACGCGGTCTTTGCCATCACCTACTCGGCTGCTTACTACGTGTTCCG
>QHOZ01000213.1 GCA_003219495.1 Verrucomicrobiota bacterium
GCGTTCGACGCTGATCTGCGTGCCTATACGTTGAAATCTGTTCTTCCCAAGGGCGCGGTTTTTCCATTCGACTTCGGTTCCATTCCCGGGACAAAAGGGGACGACGGCGACCCGCTGGATGTTTTGTTACTGATGGACGAGCCCGCGTTTACCGGTTGCGTTGTCACGGCGCGATTGCTTGGAGTGATTCAAGCCGAGCAAACCGAGAAGGGAAAAACCGAGCGCAACGACAGGCTTATCGCCGTGGCCGCCGAATCTCACACCCATGGATCACTAAAATCGCTCGCGGATCTCGACGCGACGCTCATCGAGGAGATCGAGCACTTTTTCGTCTCATATAACGAAGCGCGCGGAAAAAAATTCAAGCCGATCGCGCGCAAAGGTCCGTCTGCTGCTACGCGTCTTGTGAAGAAGCAGAAAAAAACCTGGCGCTGAATTGCTTCCCATTTTGCGCGGCGGCCATTGATTGCCGCATCGTCACTCGTTACATGTCACGCATCGCTTCTTCTGCTACCGTGTTCCTCTATGCGAATTCTCGTTCTTGGGTTGGTGGCGGGCTTGGCCTGCTCTGCCTTTGCCGACACGGCATCGGTCGCGGATCGGGTCGCGAAGCAGAACGCGCTCTTTGAAGAATCTTATCAGGCTTTTCTAAAGAACAATCCGGAGCGCGCCACCGCATTCGGCGATTACCGTTACAACGATAAACTCGGAGAGGTTTCGCTCGCCGAGATCGCGCGCCAACATGCCGAAGCCGACGATTTTCTCGCGCGCTTGAAAACGATCCCGACCGACGGGATGAGCGATACTGACCTGCTAAGTCATCGCATCTTTCAGCATCAATTCGAGCGCGACGATGTGAATTACGCGCTCAAAAATTTCGAGATGCCCGTAAACCAGCAGAACGGCATCCACACCCGTCTCGCTGATTTGCCGAACGCGGTGCCCTTTGATTCAGTGCCGCATTATCAGGATTACCTCGCGCGGTTGCATCAAATTCCCCGCGTTCTCGACCAGACGCTTGAAGTGATGAAGCAGGGGGCAAAGGACAATCTCATGCCGCCAAAGTTCCTGCTCGAGAAATTAGCGGGCCAATGCGACGGCATCATTTCCGCGAATCCGTTCCTCGAGCCGACCAAGAAATTTCCGAAGGAATTCTCAGACGACGACAAGAAACGCCTTACCGGCGAGATCACGAAAGCGGTCAACGACGACGTGTTTCCGGCGTATAAAAAATTTGCCGCGTTCCTGCGCACCGAATACGCGCCCAAAGGACGGAGCGTGCTTTCAGTCGAAAGTTTGGCCGAAGGAAAACAGCGCTATGCCGAGGCCGTGAAAACGATGACCACAATGAACGTCACGCCGGCCGAGGTCCATGAGATCGGTTTGAAAGAAGTCGCGCGCGTCACCGACGAGATGACCAAGCTCGCGCAGAACAACGGCTACAAAGATCTCGCCAGTTTCCGCGATGCGATCAACAAGGACCCGAAATGGAAGCCGACGAGCGGGCAGCAAATTCTGGATGATTACAAAAAGTACATCCATCAAATGGAACCGAAGCTGCCGGAACTCTTCGGATTGTTGCCGAAATCCCCCGTGACGGTAGAACCGATCCCCGATTTCGCGAAAGCCGCGGCCACTCATTACGTCCAGGGAACACCGGATGGAAAGCGTGCCGGGCGCGTCGTTGTCGCGGTCTCGAATCCGACTACGCGCACGATGATCGATGATGAAGCGATTGCCTATCACGAGGGCGTTCCCGGTCACCACATGCAGATCAGTATTGCGCAAACGTTGGAAGGTTTGCCGAAATTTCGGCTGCACGGTTTTTATCCCGCTTATGCCGAAGGTTGGGCGCTTTATTCCGAAGCGTTAGGCAAAGAAATCGGTTTCTATAAAGATCCCGTTTCCGATTACGGCCGCCTGAATTCGGAAATGCTGCGCGCGGTCAGGCTCGTCGTCGACACCGGAATTCACGACAAAAATTGGAGCCGCGAAAAAGTGGTGGATTACATGCACGCCAACGATCTCAACGACGCAATGGTCCAGACCGAAGCCGATCGTTATATCGCGTGGCCCGGCCAAGCGCTCGCCTACAAAATGGGACAACTGACCATTCTCAAATTGCGCGACGAAGCGAAAGCGCAACTCGGCGACAAATTCGACATCAAAAAATTCCACGACGAAATCCTGAACGGCGGCTCGATGCCGCTGACGCTGCTGGAGGAAAGAGTTCATGCCTGGATCCAACAGCAGGTAAGCAGTAAGAATTAGAAGCAAAACAACTTCTCAACCGCTCAACGACTCCACATCTCAACTTATGCCAAAAGAATACTCCGCTCCGCCATCGATGACGATCGATCCCGCCAAACAATACTCCGCCACCTTCAAGACCTCTCGCGGCGACATCGTCTGTGATCTCTTCGCCAAGGACGCGCCGAAGACCGTGAACAACTTCGTTTTTCTCGCGCGCGAAAAGTTTTACGACGGCACCGTCTTTCATCGCGTGATCGCTAACTTCATGGTCCAGGGCGGCGACCCGACCGGCACCGGGCGCGGCGGGCCGGGTTATCGATTCGAAGACGAATTCAAAAATAATCCGCGCAAACATCAGGTCGGCAGTTTGTCCATGGCCAACGCAGGTCCGGACACGAACGGCAGCCAATTTTTCATTACTCACATCGCGACCGATTGGTTGAATGGCAAACATACCGTGTTCGGCCAGGTCACCAGCGGTCAAGACGTCGTCAACGCAATTCAAGCCGGCGACGAGCTAACTTCAGTTACAATTAGCGAGCAATAAAGCGTTCGCGGGAGCGAACTTTACGGCGGGAGGTGCCGAGCAAAGCGAGTGCACCTAGGGAATCATGCCGCCCTGCGGCAAACAACAAATCAGGGAACATTATGGATGCGCTAGCGGGAGCGTAAGCCGGGCGCTGCGATTGGGAATCGCAGCAGCGGCTCCGTTTTCTTCGTTTCCAATTTTACTTCCTCCTTTGTCACCTTCGCAACTTCGCGATGATTGTTGGGTTCAATCCGCGAAACGAGGAGGGATATCGATCATGTGGAAGAAATTTAGGGTGATTGCATTGGCGGTGTTCGGGTTCGGATTTGCTTTGGCTGCGCGCGCGAACGCCGGCACCGAGGTCATTGACGGCTACAGCGCTCCCGCGCCGACTTATAATTATGCGCCGCCACCGCCGCGTCCGGTCTACTACGTTCCTCCACCTCCGGTTAACGTTCTGATCTTTCCAGCGTACGGCTATCACGGTCCGCGGTTTGGCGTGCATCGATACTACGGCCGCCACGCCTATTATCGTTCTCATCACAACTGGCGATAACGGTTCGCAGGGCGCGAACTTTACGGCGGGAGGCTGTGAGCTCTTTGCGAATCAGCCTAGGGAAGCCGGCGACTCGGTTTTGGTGAAAACCGAGCATAAGTGATAAGGCAGACATCCGATGTCCGCCATTTGCGCCTTCCCCTCATCGCGCTTATACGAATGGCATGGGCGTCGAACAATATCATGAGCCAGCCGACGAACTGCCCGCAAAGACACGCACCTTTGCGCGGATGATCGTCTCGCTCACCGAAGAAGCGGAAGCAATCAATTGGTACGAGCAGCGGATCGCCTTGGAAAAAGATTCGACCGCGAAAGCAATCATGCGCAACGCGCAGAAAGAAGAGATGAAACATTTCTCGATGGACCTGGAGTGGCTTCTCCGCGCGAAACCGTTATGGCGCGAGATCGCGCAGGGCGTTCTCTTCACCAAAGGCGATATCGTCAAGGAAGGCGATGAAGCCGAAGAAGAAGCGGAGTAACGAGCGCAGCTCCGTTACCCGGACGTGATCTCACGGAAATCGAAGCCGTAATAGGAATCGCTTTTGGCTTCCTCGTCCCAAAGCGCCATCACGCGCGCGTCTTTGGCGTATTGTTTCATTCCGTTTCGCCACGCATTCCAAATCTGATCGTCGATAGAACCCGCGCGCCAAAAGAGCCATTCTTCCGCGCAAAGATTGAAGTAGCGGATGAACTTTAACTCAGTCTCTCTTTCGAGCTCGCCGCGATGCGACACCGCGAACTGCAATTCGCTGCCCAGCTTGTCGTAGCGCCCGTTGAATTCAGTTAAGAGCTCCTTCGCGAATCGCGTGTCTTCTACACGCCTTCGATGCACATAAAATGCGAGCGCCCAAAAGCTGGCCACGATTCCCAAAAGCACGCTCGCGCTTCGATAAGGCGACGGAACAACAATATCGAGAACGACAACTAGAGCAGACGTCACGACGCACCACGTCCAAATATTTTTTCGATCGCGCAACGGCCCCGCTTGCAACTTCACCAACGATCTTTGTAGCAACGAATCCGGAGAATGCGCGCTTTGGTGCATCGGTTTACGAACGTTAAATTAAGAAGGCCGCCCCCATGCGGCAATCCATATTAATGGAATACGCCGTGCTGGCAGCCGGCGGATAGACTGCATTGGTCGCCTGGCGCGGCGACCGAGCGATTGGGAAATCGCGAGTCAACATTTTCGCCAAACTACCGGGAGCGTAAGGAGGAATGAAGATCTGCGTCAGTAGCGGCTGGCCCTGACCTCGATTTCAGCTTTTTGAGCGGATCCGGTAATGCGGGAGCGTAAGCCGGGCACTGCGATTGGGAATCGCAGCGATCAGTCGCGCTCGTCACTTGTCACTGGTTGGTAACTTGCCTCGGCTGAAATCTCGGACGGCGTCTCGGTTGCTGTTGCGCCTGTTGCCGCGGTTGTGGCGATGCTTGCCGCTGCTGCGGTTGTGGGCGCGGTTGTTGTTGCCGCCGTCCATCGCTCCGCGTTTTAGTCTCGTCCACTTTGATCAGCTCGAACGTTCGAAACAACGCCGCGAGATCGATCACTTCGCTCGCGGCCGATCTTAATATATTCCCGAGATTTTGCGTGACCGACGCCACCTCCACCCGGATTCCGCGCCGGCGCAGTTTCGTCACGAGATGGGCAAAATCGGTGTCACCCGTGACCAGGATCACAACGTCCGGTTGCATCTCGACCGAAAGCTCGAGCGCGTCGATCGCCATCATCACGTCCACGTTCGCTTTGTAACGGCCTTCCTCCGCAGGCGATCCATCTTTCGTCACGACCATGAATCCGTTGGAGCGCAACCATTGCACGAACTTGTTTTTCTTATCGCGCTCTTCCTGCCAGATCGGCATCGCCGGCGGCAGTCCGGCATAGACCACCATCTCGATCAATTCGCGTCCTGTGTTTGGGCCCGCCAGAAAATCGCGTAACTTCAACCAATCCAGACCGCGTCCAGCCGTGCGCACCGAACTTCCGACGTTCGATTCATCGACCAAGACCAACAACCGCTTAATCTCTGACATTACGCTCTCGCTAGTTCGGCGAAAGTGTTCCCTAGATTGTTGACTGCCGCATCGCGGCGGCCTCTTCTGTACCGGCCGGCGTCTCGCCTGCAAATCCCAATAGCCAGCACCGAACAATTCGCGCGCAGCGCGTCGTTCCCCAACTTCTTACTTCTTAATTTTTACTTCTTACGTTCCGTTACGCCGCTTTTTTCTTCGTCGGCTTTTTGTCGACCACGACTCCGGGAAACTCTACCACTTCGGTCGCGCCATTGGTTCCGTTCTGACCGAAGGTCGATTCATAAACCAATTTTCCGGCCGCGATCTCGGAGAGCGCGATATCGGCGTGCCCGAGCCCGGGAACAAATTCCACTAACGGCCGATGACCGAGAGTGAGTTGTCGGACCCGGCGGGAGACCATGTTCACCAGGATCTGTGTGTTTGGAATAACTTCGGACGCGGCTTGGACGAGGTGTGATTTAATAATGAATTAGCGACAGCTTTCTATCCGATCTTTTGGGGTTCCGGCTCGGACCCCCGCACACCACCCTTGATGAATCAGTCGAGAAACTTGCTCCGAGTATCGCTTATAATTGCCAGAAAGGCAAGCGGTTCGCAGGGCGCGAACTCTACGGCGGAAGGCCGCGAGCTTTTTGCGAGTCGGTCTAGGGAAGCCGGCGACGCGGTTTTGGTGAAAACCGAGTGAGTTGAACCTCACATACCACTCGTCACTTTTTTGCGGTCCACCCGAAACCGGGCGATAAAGACAGCAAACCTGCTACATTCAGGGAATCGAATCGAATCCGTTATCCCAGCCAAAGCAATCGGAACTTCAGCGCCGCCGTCGCAGTAAAGTGATCGGCTTCATCATCAGCGAAGCGGTAGCGATCGGCCTTTTGGCCGGAGCCGGCACGATCGCGTTGACCGTGCGACACACCAATTCCGCGCTCGCCTTGTCGATCAACATTATCACCATCATCGCCGCCGTAGCCGTCGCCCTGATCCCGATTCTCTTCTTCGCGATCGCCCCCGTCCTCCCCGGCCGACGATAAGCGTGGCGGCGCAGATAAAACGCCGGCCCTGAGAGCTCCCGACTCAGCTGCTAAGAACACCACTGCGGAAGCCCGTCGGAAGCTTTTCGAAGTA
>QHOZ01000003.1:0-847 GCA_003219495.1 Verrucomicrobiota bacterium
ACCGGTTGAAAACACAGGATCGATGAATGTGTACGCGTCGCCCAGTAGGAGGTAATTGTTGCCGCTCGCCTGTTTGACCGAATACGAATAATTTCCGGTCGCTGTCACCGGTGAACAGAGCTTTGCATCCCGCAGCCTGTCTGCAAGCGCTGGACAGCTTGCGATTGTGTCGAGAAAGAACTGCTCAGGCGTCGTGCGCCGCGATTTCATATAGTACGGCCAGCACACCGCGCCGACGCTCGTGGCGCCGTCGGACAATGGAATGAACCAGAACCAGCCATGGTCGAACCAGAAAAGGCTGATGTTGCCTTCGGCTTTACCGGGTAGACGCGTTGCGCCGGAAAAATGGGCAAAGATTGCCGCGCTGCTGTGCTTGCGGCTACGAGACTTGATGCCGAAGTGGTTGGCAAGTACGGTGTCGCGACCGGAAGCGTCGACGACGAATCTGGTTTGCCAGTGTTGATCGACACCGTCTGCGCCGCGGGCAGTAACGCATGCACCGTCGCTGTTGAAGTCAACGCTGGTTACCCGCGAGCCTTCGATTAACGCGGCGCCCTTGCGACCAGCGTTACGAAACAGGATTTCGTCGAACTCGGAGCGACGCACCTGATAAGTCAGCGGAAAAGACTTGTCGACCGCATTCGCAAAATCAAACGTGATAGGGTCCCCATGCAGGGGCGAAACCATCTCGGCGCCGTATTTGGGCATGCCGATTTGCTCGATCTCATGCGCCACGCCAAGCCGCTCGAACAGCGGCATATTGAGAGGCAGCAGTGATTCACCGATATGAAAGCGCGGGTGCGTCGCCTTCTCGATCACTACGACATGGTGCCGGCGTTCGGCGAGC
>QHOZ01000003.1:989-8984 GCA_003219495.1 Verrucomicrobiota bacterium
AGTGAAGACGGCATATAAAGACACGACAGTCCTACGTCGATCGCAAGGCTTCGGGGATGTTCACTCATGCGCCCGAATTGAGCCACTCCTGGCAGCGTTTGAACAAAATGGCGCCGTCTCATATCATGACGTACGCACCATTGGCTGCATCATGGTGTATGCATCGCGCGCACTGTAAGCGCACGCATGCAAACGCTACGCACTATCACGAGTTGCATCCAGGCGCTTTCTCATGCGCCACATTCCGAATATGACTCTCGCCACCGTTGCCGACCATGACCGGCGGCTCGCCAACCTTCCGCGTCCGACGTACCCTGACGATCTGCCCGTCGTCGCGCGTCGACAAGAGATCGCGCGAGCTATTGCTGACAACCCTGTGGTCATCATCAGCGGCGAGACCGGCTCCGGTAAGACCACGCAGCTGCCAAAGATCTGTTTGGAACTCAAACGCGGCGTCAGCGGCATGATCGGACACACGCAGCCGCGCCGCATCGCCGCACGTACGGTGGCATCCCGTGTCGCATTCGAACTTAAAACCGAACTCGGACGAGCGGTGGGCTACAAAGTACGGTTCACCGACAAAGTGTCCAGCGACACGTACCTGAAGGTGATGACCGACGGTATCCTGCTGGCCGAAACGCAGCGCGACCGGCTACTCCGCGCGTATGACACGCTGATCATCGATGAAGCGCATGAGCGCAGTTTGAACATCGATTTCCTGCTCGGCTATCTGAAGCGTCTGCTGCCGCAGCGACCCGATCTGAAGCTGATAGTGACTTCCGCTACTATCGACGCGCATCGCTTTGCTGCGCATTTCGCGCGCAATGGAACGCCCGCGCCGGTTATCGAAGTCACGGGCCGGCTGTATCCGGTTGAAGTTCGCTACCGGCCACCAACGGTGGATGAAGATGATGAAGAGGATCCTGGTCAGCCGATACTGGATGCCGTCGATGAGCTTGCGCGCGAGCCGGGCCGCGGCGACATACTCGTGTTTCTTCCAGGCGAGCGTGAGATCCGCGAAACCGCTGAGCTGCTGCGTAAGCATCATCCGCAAGGCGCGCAAATACTGCCGCTCTATGCACGATTGTCGTTCGAGGATCAGGATCGCGTGTTCCTACCGGGCGGCGAACGCCGCATTGTGCTGGCAACCAACGTCGCAGAGACCTCGCTCACTGTGCCGGGCATCCGTTATGTGATCGATACCGGCCTGGCGCGTGTGAACCGCTATAGCTATCGCAACAAAGTCGAGCAACTGCAGATCGAAAAAATCTCGCGTGCCTCGGCTAACCAGCGCGCGGGACGCTGCGGGCGCGTGGCGGCGGGCGTATGCATCCGGCTCTACGATGAAGACGATTATCAGGCGCGTCCGGAATTCACTGATCCGGAAATCCTGCGTTCGTCGCTCGCCGGCGTCATCCTGCGCATGAAGGCTTTACGCATTGGAAACGTCGAAGACTTCCCGTTCCTCCTCGCGAAATTCCCGATTGACCCGCGCATCGCCCGTATCGTGCTTGCTGCACGCCGCCAGCATTGCGTCACGGAGATTCTCATCATCGCGTCGGCACTCGAAGTGCAGGACCCGCGCGACCGGCCGTTCGAGCGTGCCGATGCGGCCGATGAGGCGCATGCAAAGTTCACCGATCAGCGGTCGGACTTTTATGTGTTCCTGAAGCTGTGGGCTTATTTCAACGAAGCGCTCGAGCACAAGAAATCCAACCGCAAGCTCGCCGAGCAATTGCATGCAGTTTTTCTGTCACCGCGTCGCATGCGCGAATGGCGGAACGTTCACGGCCAGTTGCGGACACTGGCCTCCGAAATGAATATGTCCCTGAATGAAACGCCGGCAACGTTTGAACAGGTGCATCGTGCGCTGATTGCCGGCTTGCTCGGCAATATCGGATTCAAGACCGAGGACGGCGATGAATACCTCGGGGCGCGCGGCGCCCGGTTCGCGATTTTCCCGGGCTCGGCGCTCAAGAAATCGCGGCCTAAATGGGTCGTCGCCGCCGAGCTCACCGAGACCGCGCGCCTATATGCGAGGTCGGTCGCGAAGATCGAGCCGGAATGGATAGAGGCCGTCGCGGGTCATCTGGTGCGCCGCCATTACTTCGATCCGTACTGGGATCGCGACAGGGCGATGGTTTATGCCTATGAGCGGGTCACGCTCTACGGACTCACACTCATAGCGCGCCGGCGGGTCACTTATGGACCGATCAATCCCGCACAAGCGCGCGAGGTTTTCATACGGCAGGGGCTGGTAGCGACGAACGAATATTTTCGCCGGCAGGGCAGCCGGGCTGCGCATCGCCCCGAACGCACAAGCGTACCTGCGCGTGGCCGGAAGGTTAGTCCTGCAGCTGCTGCCCCTACGGCCGTGGAGAAGGCGCCATTTTTCATTCACAACCAGCGGCTGATTCAGGAAATTCGCGATCTCGAGCACAAGGCCCGGCGGCCTGACGTGCTCGTGGAAGAACAGGCAATTTATGATTTTTACGACGCGCTGATTCCTTCGGAGGTATACAACGGTGCAGCGTTCGAGCACTGGCGCCGCCAGGCCGAAGCGGAAAATCCGCAGTTGCTGTTCATGACGCGCGAGTACCTGATGCGCCACTCGGCGGCCGACGTGAGCGAGGCGCAGTTTCCCAATCGCATGTCAGTGAATGGCATCGAGCTCAAACTGGGTTATCGTTTCGAGCCGACGCACCCGCTTGATGGCGTCACGGTTACTGTGCCGTTACCTGTGCTCAATCAATTGCACGCCGCCGACTTCGATTGGCTGGTCCCCGGTCTGCTGCGTGAGAAGGTCGGATTTTTTCTAAGATCGCTGCCCAAGCAATTGCGGCGTCATCTCGTTCCACTGCCGGAGAGCGTTACTTTGTTTCTGCAGGAGCGCGATGCGTCGCCGCGCACTGAGCACATTGACAAGGCACACAGCTCACTTCTCGGTGCGCTCACACGCTTTGTCCATCGCCGCGTGGGCGAACCGATTCGTCCTGACATCTGGGACGACATCAAAGTCCCGCCGCAGCGCTTAAGGCACAGCTCGGTCAGGCAGCACAACTCACTTTTGCGAAGGCGGATCCGGGCATCGAGCGCGGCGGCTTGCGCGCATGGGATTTCGGTGACTTGCCGCCGCAAATATCGTTTTTGCGAGCCGGCCGCAAATTGACGGGCTACCCGGCATTGGTGGACGAAGGAGACAGTGTCGCCATCCGGTTGTTCGATACGCGCGATGCCGCAGATATCGCGATGCGCAGCGGCGTGCGCCGCCTGCTTCGCATTGATTTGAAGGAGCAGATGAAGCAGCTCGAGAAAAGCCTGCCAGGCATTACGCAGGCAGCTCTTCAGTTGCGCGGCATCACGACCACTGACGATCTCAGACAGGATTTGTTGACGGCCATCACCGACCGCGCGTTTATCGCGGAAGACGAGCTGCCGCGCACGCTCAAGGAATACGACAGTCTAAAGCAGCGTGCGCGTACCCGCTTGCCGGCAGTTCGCGACGCAGCATCCAGAATGCTGGTGACGATTGCCGATGAATATCATCGCACGAGCCTGCGGCTCAGCAGCGCCCCGCGTGCGCTCAATCGACTCGTTGCTGACATCCGCGCTCAACTAGCGCGCCTTGTGTACCCGGGATTCTTCAGCGGCCACGCTACATCAAAGCGATGGCTGTGCGTCTCGACAGGTTTGCGGGCGGCGCGGAACGCGACGCGAAACATGCTGCAACGCTCGCCGAACTGTGGAAGTTATACGAAGAGCGCAGCAGCAAACTGCGCAAGGCCGCACTGAGTGATGACAACCTAGAAGAGTTTCGCTGGCAACTCGAGGAATTGCGGGTGTCGTTGTTTGCGCAGGAATTGAAGACGCCGCAGCCGGTTTCGGTCAAGCGGCTTAAGAAAATGTGGGAGGCGGTTGTACGATGATCGAAAGTGCCCTGCGTGGAGAGCGGCTAGCGCTGCGCAGTTAAGCCCAGGACCGAAGTCCAGCGGCAAGCGGTTGCAGGATGCCGTCGGAGTGCTTTCGAATATCCACGAGGCCGGATAGAACGTCGGCAATGCCAACTGTGCGCAAAAGTAGTGCCGCGTAGCATCGAACGCGGCACCCACAGTGTTCTTCGTTGACAACCTTTATGGCGCCACGAATACTGCGTCCGACGTGGGAGGAGAAACGGCATGGGGCCGCGATTGCTTATCTTGCACGCAGGCACAGCGGCGACCAGTAACGTCATGCGTAGCTTGCGCGCCGGCGACGCAACCGTGTTCATTGCGGGTTGCCATGACGACGCCTTCATTTTGAAGAATTCGGGCGCGGACCGGAATTTCCTGGTGCCATCCTCGGCCCGGCCGGCATTCGTGCCGGCACTGTGCCGGCTTATCAAGAAGGAGCATATCGATCTCGTCATTCCAAACAGCGACGCGGACGTCAGTCTCATATCGGGCATCCGCGCTAAATTGCCATGCCGGGTTTTTTTGCCGCGCAAATCAGTCATTGCGCGCTGCCAGGATAAATACGCGCTGACAGCGTTTTTAGCGCGGCACCGCGTGCCCGTCGCTTCGACTTACCCAGTGACCGCGCTTAAAAAAATCGAGTCAGTGTTTTTGCGTCTCAGTCCGCATAAACGCTTGTGGTGTCGTATTCGAAAGGGTACGAGTTCATGGGGAAGCATCCCGGTAACCAGCGCGAAACACGCACGAGACTGGATCACGTACTGGCAGGACATGCGCGGCGTGCCTCGCGGTTCCTTCACGCTGTCTGAATATCTTCCGGGCCGGGACTACTGTCTGCAGTCGCTATGGAGCAACGGTAGATTAATCATGGCCAAGGCGCATGAACGACTGACCTACCACGTCGCGGGAGGCAATCCGAGCGGAACTTCGTCGACCGCTGCGCTCGCACAAATGGTTTTCGAACCGGTGGTGTCACGCATCTGTGCAAAAGCGATACGGGCGCTGGACGCGAACGCGTCTGGCATATTCTTTACCGATCTCAAGGAGAATGCGCAAGGCGTGCCATGTATCACCGAAATCAATGCAGGCCGTTTTGCGAACGTGTCGACGATACACGACGCCACGTCGTCTTATAATATGACGACGGCCTATATGCGACTCGCGCTTGGCGAATCCGTCGCCATCCGGCGCTCTTGCCGCTTTCCTGAAACTTGTTACGTCAGGCGCGACATCGACATGACGCCCGGCGTTTTCGAAAGCAATGGATTGTTCGACGGTATGCAGGACCTGAGAGCACGCGCCTATCGTCAATCGACATCAATCTGATGGTGCAAACGTCAATGGGCAGCGTCTGTTCCTGGCCGCAAGCCCGATACGTCCGACGGCTGCTTGCGGTAATGCCAAGCACGGGCATACACTTGGTTCGATCGCATGGCGAACGATGGGCTCGCCAATCGAGCCTGCCTGATGTGTTCACTACTGACGAAATGAAGGAGATGATATGTCATGTTTAGTTGCCGTTGGGCATCCCAAGCCGTACAGCATCCGGATACTGATCACAGGCACGGTGGCTGATGCAAAGGAGAGACAGGGCATGATCGAGGATATCCGCGCCTTTGCGAGCAAGCATGATCTGAAGATGAAGGAAGTTCGCGCTCCGGAAGCGGCAAAGAAAAAGAAACGATCGCGTAAGTAATGTTACGCTGACATTACGAGCGCTTGGCTGCCAGCGTGCTCGCCGTTAGCTGGAATAAAGCGTTAGTTAATCAGTCGATCCGCCTGCAATAGCGTGGACTGGGGAATTGACAGCTTAAGCGCCGCTGCAGTTTTCAGATTGATCACGAGCTCGAATTGCGATGCCTGCTCAACGGGAATGTCCCCGGGCTTCGCACCGCGCAGAATCTTGTCCACAAGACGCGCAGCGCGCCGATATCGTGACGGGAAATTCTCGCCGTAAGAAATGAGCGCGCCGGCTTCCGCATAGCGCGCATCCGCGCACATCATCGGCAACCGGTGCCTGAGCGCCAGCGCTGCCATCCGTGCGCGATTCGGCGCGAAGACCGCTTCGGGCTCCACGATGAGCGCCTCTACTCGCCGTGCGGCAGCTCGTTCGAATATTGCATCAATCTCTTCCGGTTTTGCGACTGCCATGTGCTCGACCGTGACATCGAGCTTGCGTGCCGCCTGGTCGTTCTCGCGAATTAAAGACGGTTGCATGTCGACGATACTCACCGACGAATACAAGCGCGCAAACGTCTTGGCGCGCGGCAAGATCTCCTTCAGCAACTGCAGCCGCCGGGCGCCTACCTCCTGCAGCAGCAGCGCAAGTCCGGTAACGTTGCCGCCAGGCCGCGATAGGCTCGCGACGAATTTCTGTTCGACTGGATTCGCGGCGGACGCGAAGACTATGGGAATCGTCTTGGTCCCTGCCATCGCCGCGCGCGTCGACCCTGATCCTGTTGTCACGATGACATCCACTTCCTCGCGTATTAAATCCGCGACGGCCGGAGCAAATTCTTCGTCGCGCCCGCCGCTCGCTCTAAAGCGGATTTCAATATTCTTGCCCTCTATCCAGCCCAGTTCTTCGAGCCCGCCGACCAGTGCCGCAAACGTCGGACTGCCGCGCTGCGGATCGTTCGCGAGATAGCCGATCCGATGACTTTTTTGTTGCTGAGCAAATGTGAATTGCGCTCTTGTCAGCGCGCTGAGTCCGAGCGCAATGACGATTCTGCGGCGGGCAAGCATGCGCTGAGCTTACACTGAACCGACGAATACGCGAACGTCGGCCGGTTGCGTCCGGCCGACGACTGTGCACACAAGTAAGCGTGCGGCGTCAACGTTTGCCGACTTACCCACATGACATACGATAGTGGTCGCTTCCGCGTGCGCTTTGCGCGGCTGAGCGTCAGCTTCCCGGTCTAACTAGCCACCACGCGTATGGTCCATAGATCGTCTGCCAGATTCGAGTCGGTCATATATGCGTAAGGCATCGTGAAATAGCCGCCGATACCCCATTTCGGTCCCCACGAATTCCGCACGAGGAAGCGCTGCTCCTTGTCGTCATAGCCGACCGCAAGCACCGCATGGCCACCGATTTGCTTCTCGGTCGCGCCCGGCATAGGAACGACGCCGGATCTGGCGACGGCCGCACTTTCGAAGCTGTCATAGACCGAAAAGCCGAAGACAAACGGGAAACCCGAGGCAAGGCATCCTTTCATCTGGTTCAGGCTCTGCGAGACCCGCTGGTAAAGAACTGTCTTGTACTTGGCGGCTTTGGTGTAGCACTGCGCGGGCGGTTTGGTCGCGAACTTCGAGATGTCGTACGGCCAATCGGTTTCGGGGCAGTCGCCCAGCTTGGCAACACTCTTGATGCCGTCGCGGATCTGCGCACCGCTGTCAGAAGCGATCGTGTCTTCCATGTCGCGCTCGTTGTAATAGATGAAAAGCCGCGACGGGATGAAATTAGGCTTGCGCTTGAGCTTCATGCGGTTGAACTGCATTGCGCACGCGATCGCGTTGCCTGTACAGCTGCCTAGCTGACCCTGATCGTAGATTGTCTTCGGGCATTGCGGGCGAAGGTCAACCACCGGTGGAAGTTTGACGAGCGCCGCGACGGGCGCCCCATAGAGATGGTCGCGAAAATCCGGTGTATCGGCGACCCAACCGTAGCGTTTGATCTTGTGTTTGACGAGCGGCATGTGTTCTCCTTTAGAAACGTTGGTATTCTTGAAATTACCGGGCGGCCGTTGCGTCGAGCGCATCCCCACATGCAGCACGATTTCGTTGACCGCGTGCTCACGCTGCGCCACTATTTAAAAGAAAAAGTATGATGAAGGCAACTCTATTGAAGATTTCCGCATTGGCAGACCGGGCATGACGCGATGCTAGAATTGTTGCATTCGAGTGAGCGCCTTACGAACTCCTTCCATGTCTGACATTGCAACGCTGCGCCGCATCCTGCAAGACACTCGTGTGATTGCAATGGTGGGTTTGTCGGCCAACTGGTATCGGCCCAGCTACTTTGCTGCGAAGTACATGCTCGATC
>QHOZ01000041.1 GCA_003219495.1 Verrucomicrobiota bacterium
CGCGAACCTTTGCCGCCGCGGTTTTTGCGCTCTGCACCGCGGGTTGCGCCACCACGACCGGCACCGGCTCGGCCAATGATCAGAACGATCCCTACGAGGCGCAGAACCGGAAAATGTTCGAGATGAATCAGTCTCTCGACCGCGCGGTGGCGCTGCCGGTCGCGACCTTTTACGTGCATGCGGTGCCGGAACCCATGCGGGACGGCATTCACAACTTTCTGGTGAATCTGGATGTGCCCGTCACCCTCGCGAACGACGTCCTGCAGGGCGAAGCCGAACGCGCCGCGGATTCGTTGGGTCGCTTTGTCATCAACTCTTCCATCGGCGTCGGCGGATTGATCGACGTGGCGGCCAAGGTCGGCGTGCCCGAACACGACGCCGTTTACGGTGTGCCCGAAGGTCCCTATCTCGTGTTGCCCCTGTTCGGACCCAGCAATCCGCGCGACGCGGTCGGTCTGGCCGTCGATGACACGGTCGCCAGTCCCTGGTTCTGGATAAGCTGGCGCAGCAGCATCTATTACAAGCTCGGCGACGACGTGATGGAGGTCATTGATAAACGGGCGCAGAACATTGAGACCATCAAGGAGCTCGAACGCACTTCGGTTGATCTTTACGCCACGGAGCGGAGTCTCTACCGGCAGCACCGGCAGGCGGAGATCAATCATGGCAAGGCCAATCTGCAAGACCTGCCAAACTTTTAAGCGATGAGCCGCTCGCGCGGCTTGCGATTTCCGGTCATTATGACAGACCGGATTCGCGCAGTCTTTCGCGCATAAACCTCAAGGCGCCGAAAGGCGATTGACATGCCCGCACCTGTCGTTGAGCGCATTGTCGCGTTCTGCGCCCGCAATGCGATATCGATCGTCGTTCTGGCGCTGATCGCCGGCCTGCTATGCGGCTTCTACGTCGCCGGGCATTTCGCCATGAACAGCGATGCGGAATCGCTGATTTCCGCAACACGGTCGATATCGTTATGGATGGCGCGACGCCCGAACTTGCCGAACGCGGCGCGGCCGAACTGACGGCGGCGCTCAAGAACCGTGCCGGCCTCTTTCACAATGTGCGCACGCCGGGTGGCGGCGATTTTTTTTCTCGCGAAGGTTTGCTGTTCCTTCCGGTCCAGCAAGTCAGGACCACCACCCAGCAGCTGATCGCGGCACAGCCGTTTCTCGGCGCCCTGGCGGCGGATACGAGCCTGCGCGGCATCATGGACAGCCTTGCGACGGCGCTCGAAGGCGTCAAGCGCGGGCAGGCGAAACTTGAGTCGCTCGAAAGGCCGATCGCGGCCTTCGAGGACACGCTTTCCAGGACGGCCGCGGGCAAGCCGGCCTTTCTGGCCTGGCAGTCGTTGATAACCGGCGAGCGGCCGACGCTGCTCGAAACACGCAAATTCATCGAAGCGCAGCCCCACCTCGATTTCCAATCGCTCACGCCGGGAAATCGCGCCACCGACGTTATTCGTTCGCTTGTTCGCCTTCTGCACCTGACGCCCGATGAAGGCGTCAAGGTGCGGTTGACCGGTCCTGTTCCGATGGCGGACGAGGAATTCGGCACGATCAAGGAACGGGCGTTGCTCACGATCGCGTTGATGCTGATCGGGGTGCTTGCGATGCTTTGGCTGGCGGTGCGCAGTGTTCGGTTGATCTTCGCGATCCTGCTCACCGTATTGATCGGGCTGACGGTTACGGCAGGGTTGGGCCTTCTCGCCATCGGCTCCTTCAACATTATTTCCGTCGCCTTCATCGCGCTGTTCGTCGGATTGGGAGTCGATTTCGGCATCCAGTTCTGCGTGCGCTACCGCGCCGAACGGCATCTGGTCGATGATTTGCATGCCGCGCTTGCGCATGCCGGGGGCGGCCTCGGCAATGCGCTGACGCTCGCCGCCGCGGCAACGGCCGCCGGCTTTTATTCCTTCGTGCCGACAAGCTATTCGGGCGTTGCCGAACTCGGTCTGATCTCCGGCAGCGGTATGATCGTCACGTTCGGCCTCAGCATCACGCTGTTGCCGGCGCTCCTGAAGCTCATTCGCCCGCCGGGCGAACCGGAGGCGATCGGCTATAGGTCGCTGGCGCCGCTCGACCGGTTTCTGAGCGAACGTCGCCGTCTCGTCATTTTTTGCGCCACCGTTCTCGGGCTCGTGTGCGTGGCGGCGCTGCCGCGTCTTCATTTCGACTTCAATCCGCTCGACCTGCGAAATCCCAGGAGCGAATCGGTGTCAACCGCGCTTGAGCTCCTGCGGGAACCGGCAACGTCGCCCGAAACCATCGATATCCTTGCCCCCTCGCACCAGGCAGCGCGACACCTGGCCACGACGCTCGCCTCGCTTCCCGCCGTCTCACAGGCGCTCACCATCGACAGCTTCGTTCCCGATGATCAGAAGGCGAAGCTTGCGCTCATCCGCGATGCCGACAGCCTCCTCGATCCGACACTCAATCCTTTCTTGCCCAAGCCGGAGCCGACCTACGGCGAAACCGTTGCGAGTTTGGCGAATGCGGCTGCCGCGCTGCGTTCGGTGGCTGTCGGCCAAGGGGGAAGAGTTGCGGGTCAGGCGCAAAATCTGTCCCGGCTTCTTGACCGCTTCGCGCGCGGACCGGCAGCTCTGCGCAGGCGGGCCCAGACGGCATTGGTGCCCGGATTGCAAACAATGCTCGGCCAATTGCGTGCCGCGCTCACGCCGCGGCCGGTCACGCTTTCCGATTTGCCGAATGACCTTCGGCGAGACTGGGTAACGTCGGACCACAAATATCGTTTGCAGGTGTTTCCGAAAGGCAACGCTAACAACATCGCGGCCATAAAGGAATTCACGCGCCAGGTCCGTATTATCGCGCCCGAGGCGGTCGGAGAGCCGATCTCGATTGAGGAATCCGGGCGCACCATTGTGCGCGCTTTCATCCAGGCCGGCGTCGTCTCATTTCTGTCGATTGCTTTGCTTCTCCTGCTTGCGCTCAGGCGAATAGCCGATGTCGCCATCGCGCTCGGACCGCTGGTTCTGGCCGGTGTGCTGACGCTCGGCACCTGTGTTTTTATCGGATTGCCGATGAA
>QHOZ01000214.1:0-2406 GCA_003219495.1 Verrucomicrobiota bacterium
GAAGGTTTTCGCGGTGTGAACTGGGCCTTACTGGTCGGCAGCATTCCGCGCAAGGCTGGCATGGAACGCAAGGACCTCCTGGGCATCAACGGCAAAATCTTTATCGGCCAGGGGCAGGCGATCCAAAAAAATGCCGCCAGCGACGTCCGCGTTCTGGTCGTCGGCAATCCCTGCAGCACCAACGCGCTGATCGCGATGCATCACGCGCCGAACATCCCGCGCGATCGCTTCTTCGAGATGACGCGCCTCGACGAGAATCGCGCAAAAGCGCAGCTCGCGAAGAAAGCCGGAGCGGACGTTACCGCGGTTACCAATGTCGCGATCTGGGGCAATCATTCCTCCACGCAATATCCGGATTTCTATAACGCTAAGATCAATGGCAAACCTGCGACGCAGGCGATCACCGACGACGCATGGCTGAAAGGTGAATTCATCGCCTCGATCCAGCAACGGGGCGCCGCCGTCATAAAAGCCCGAGGCGCTTCGAGTGCTGCGAGCGCCGCCAACGCCGTCGTGGACACCGTGCGTTCGATCATCGAGCCGACCGCGCCCGGAGATTGGCACAGCATCGCGCTGCAGGCCGACGGCAGCTACGGAATTGAGAAAGGTATTATCACGTCGTTTCCGATCCGCAGCACTGGCCAGAAACTCGAAATCGTTCAGGGCCTCCAAATCAACGACTTCAGCCGCTCCAAAATCGACGCCACGATTAACGAACTTAAAGAAGAGCGAGCGATGGTGAGTGAGTTACTCCGGTAAGAAAATGGAACTTCGGTGCGCTCGTGCCGCAGACATTCTTGTCTGCTGTGTCGCCGACGAGTTTCCAGTCGGCTGAACGTGCGAGTTCGCAAGAGGATCAGAAGGTCTAATCGCTCGGTGCCCTGCAGGTTTGGAAACCTGCGATACAGCAGACAAGAATGTCTGTGGCTCTTGATTGCGTTTAGCCGCCTACGACCGCTAAGCCTTCCAAACCGTCCCCGGCTTCGCCTTCACCTTTGCCATAGCGTTGCGCGTGTCGATGATGCAGCTTTGCCAATCCGCGAGTTCCTGGTAGTTCACGTCTTTGTGAGCGGTCGCGATCAGCACCGCGTCGTACCCGGAAACCGTCTGGCGATTCCACTTCACTGATTCCACCCCCGTCCACGCTGCATGCTCGCGCGTCGCTCGAATCACGGGGACATACGGATCGTGATAGGCAACCTCGGCTCCGCGCTTCTTTAGCGAATCGAGCAGGATGAACGTGGGCGATTCGCGCATGTCGTCCACGTCCGCTTTATAAGCGAGCCCAATAATCAGCACCCGGCTTCCCTTCACAGGTTTGCCATGATGATTCAGGGCCTCGGCGACGCGATTGACGACGTAATCCGGCATTGAGGTGTTGACCTCGCCCGCCAATTCAATGAAGCGCGTGTTCTTGCCGTACTCGCGTGCTTTCCACGTGAGATAAAATGGATCGATCGGGATGCAGTGCCCGCCCAGGCCCGGCCCGGGATAGAATGCCATGAAACCAAAGGGCTTCGTCTTCGCCGCTTCGATCACTTCCCACACATCAATATCCATCGCCGAATACACCGTCTTGAGTTCGTTCACCAACGCGATGTTGACGCCGCGAAAAATGTTTTCCAGCAGCTTCGTCGCTTCCGCCGCGCGGCACGAAGACACGGGCACCAACGTCTTGATCGCGATGCCATAGAGCGCTTTCGCTTTTTCGAGGCACGCGGGCGTGTAGCCGCCGATCACCTTCGGGATCGTCGCTACTACGCTGTTTGGGTTGCCCGGGTCTTCACGCTCGGGCGAGAATGCCAGATGGAAATCCACGCCGGCCTTCAAGCCGCTGTCGGCTTCGAGCACCTCGCGCAAATCCGTGTCCGTTGTGCCGGGATAAGTCGTCGATTCGAGCACCACCAGCATCCCGCGTTGCAAATGCGGCGCGATCATCCGGCCGGTGTTGATCACAAAAGACAGGTCCGGCTCACGGTTTTTATTCAGCGGCGTCGGCACGCAAATGATCACCGCCGACGTTTCGCGCAAGCGGCCAAAATCAGTGGACGCCTCGAACTGCGATTTCTTGCGCATCTCGGAAATTGTCTCGCTATGGATGTGCTTGATGTAGCTTTGGCCCTTGTTGCACAACTCCACCTTCTCGGGATCGATGTCCAGACCGATCACCCGCGCGCCGCTGCGCGCGAACTGTAACGATAGAGGAAGTCCCACGTAACCCAAACCAACAATCGCGATTGACTGCATAATGTCTAACAATCTCTCAAGAACTCGGCCGTATAGTAAGCACGACCCCCGGACGGGAAGCAACCCGAATACCACACCTGATATTAGTAGGGCGAGACTTTGTCGAGCCTCTTTCCCCGATAACACGCAATCGACAGCGCCTCTTCTCCCTCTCCCCTC
>QHOZ01000214.1:2419-4070 GCA_003219495.1 Verrucomicrobiota bacterium
CATTTCCTGCACTTCCGCGCGCGAAGCGCCTATCTTCCCGCAATTCTCAAACAAATCCTCCGCGCGGCACGGATACCAATTCCTCTTCGCCGGATCAGCCAGGCCGGCCACGTTGATCGCCTCGATCGGCTGATCCAATCCAGCCAAAAACGTCGTGGCCTTTTCGGGCCGATTCAGCCGCCGCGCGGCTTCGGCAAAGCTCGCCGCTGCAAAGTAGCTCAGGGACGATGCGCAAAACTTCTCAAAGTCTTCGAAGCTCGTGTACAATTTCGCCACCAAACCGGCCGCCCGATCCAATTCCATAAACGTGACACGCTCGTATTCGCGCAACGCCTTCTCCTCCCAATTTCCTTCCATGAGTTTCGCCAGCCGTTTCACGCCCCAAAGCGTCAGCGGAAATCCGGTCGACAGCAGCGGATCAATGGATCCCGCCGCCGACGGCAATATCGCCCAGCGTGGACCAACCGCGTGCGTCGCGCGAAACGCCACCCTCGGCATGTGAAAAAACGGCAGCACCGGTTTCGCCTTCGCAAACTGCTCCTGCACTGAAGGGAGCAGGCTCAATAGCCGCACCCACGATTTCGCGCCAGCGCTGACGTCGTTCGTCGTTGCCACGCCTGCGCTCGTGACTCCATTGTTGAAGCGCAGCACCCAAATCCAGCCGCCCGGAAAAATGTGGTGCATCGCCGCGTCATCGACGGGGTAGGGCGGCGCGCCGCCCGAATAGCACGGTAGATTCTCCCAGCGCTCCACATTTGCAAAATGCGCGTACAGGGCCTGCGTCTCCGGGAAATTTTCAAACGCTCTCTCCGCGAGTTTGAGCGCGCGATGCAAAAATCCGCGCGGCCCGCTCGCGTCGATCAGGAATCCGACGTTCGCAGAAAAATTCGGCCCGGATAGTTTTATGCGATCGCCTGCGAATTCGACTGTGTCCAGCGCAGTTTGGTCAACGAATTCCGCCCCCAGGCGTTGCGCCTCACGCACGAAAAAATGGTCCACGTCGGCGCGATACCAGTGCGTGTCCGCGATCCGATCGTGCGGACTCGCGGCCACCAGCAGTTCGTTGCGTCGAAATGCATCCGCCTGCCAAGGCTTTCCAAGTTGGTGATGATAGAAGGTGAACCCGCGTTTCAGTCCGCAAGCCAGCTCGGGATGTGTCGCCTGCCACGTGCCCCATTTGGTGAACGGCAGCAGCGCATGCAATTGATACTCGCGCGCGATTTCCTCCAGCAGCAGGTTCGCCAGCGGCGTCGACGATTCGCCGATCGCAAACCTCGGATGACGCCCGCGCTCGATCAGGATCACTGAGCGCCCAAGTCGCCGCGCGATCATCGCCATCAATGAGCCGCCAAACCCCGAACCAACTATCGCGACGTCAAAATCTTTTGGCATTCGACACACTCAGTCGGCGGTTCAATGATCTGCGAGAGATTCATTCGTTGCAGACGTGCTTCGCGAGCTTCGAAGCACGCATTGCAATCGCTGAAGCGCGCCAGGTCCCAAAGGTCGGCGAACACCCGCCCTTGCCGCAATGCAATCCCCGCCGCAAGCGCGGTCTCAAGGCTCTGCAGTCGCGGCTCGTCGAAACCCATCGCTTCCAACGCACCGTTTCCCCTTCGCACCGGAATCAGCGACACCGCCGTCGCGCCAC
>QHOZ01000215.1:0-3645 GCA_003219495.1 Verrucomicrobiota bacterium
CCTGGGGTTGATGGGCATCCCGCCGATCGCCGAGGAAGCGGAACCGTCACGAAAATATTTCGTCGCGTTGCGCGAGCTGAGGGACCAACTGGAAGCCGAGTTCCATGTCGATCTTGCGCAATTGTCGATGGGTATGACGCAGGATTACGCGATCGCGGTTGAAGAAGGGGCGACACTGGTGCGCGTTGGCACGGCGATTTTCGGGGAACGATCGCGCCCAAAACGGGAATAGCCCGGGAATTGCTACTAACATCGAGATCGTGGTAAATTTGCAATCCCGATGCGTCTGGAACCGACGAATATTCAACAGATCGGAAACGAACTGGCCATCCAATGGAACGATGGCGCCGAGTCGTTCCTGGATCTGCAATTTCTGCGGCGCGCGTGTCCGTGCGCCGCGTGCGGTGGCGAGCCGGACGTGCTCGGCAACATTCTGCGCCCGAACGTGAGTTACTCCGACAACAGCTTTGAGCTCACCGGATTTCAGATCGTCGGCGGTTATGCGATTCAGCCGAGCTGGGCTGACGGACACGGGACGGGCATTTACAGCTTTCAATATCTTCGTCGAATCGCGCACCCGGTGACTTCGAAATGAAAACCTCTACGCGCTTCCTCATTTTTGCCGTGACCGTGTTTCTTTGCGTTGCCGGAATTTTCGTCGCGAACTCCACTTCGCGGAAGGATGTCGATCTTAGTTTCGCAACAAGCGCGGAAGCGAGTGGCGGCGGCGAATATCAATTGGCCGTGAGTCAGGGACCGAAGCTCACGTTTCAGGAGCTCGAGCGAATTATCCGTCGCGACCCCATAGCCAAGGCGCAACGTGGAAAACTTGAATTCGGATCGGTCAAAGTGGAGCAGGGGAGCGCGGTCGCCGAAGTCATGTTCGTGAGCGACGACGGCCGCGTGCAGCCATTTCTCTACAAACTTCTGCCCGAGCGTGACTCGTGGAAGATCGTGAACGTGCAGCGAATGTGGTTTGTGCCGCGTTCGCGTTTGTTGCGCGGCGTCAGGGCGTAGATCGCGGGATCGTTATTCGCAGTAACGTTGTTCCGTCCGCGCGCGGTTGAAGTTGTCGATCTTGCAAGGACGCGGACAAGAGAAAGAATTCACCAGGCTTAAAATCGACATCCGCGCAAGCAAGCGCACCCGTGAGGCAACAAACAATTGCAAACTGTCCGGCCGATGCGCCTTCGCGCGGCGCATTGAGGTTCCACTTTTGCATTTCGAACAGCTCATTCGTGACGAGAATTTCGCCGCGCGGCTCAACCAGCTTTGGCGCGACGTCCGCGAAGTCGATGCACTCGAGCGCATGATCGACATGGAGCTCGCGTGGCTTGCTCGTCGCCTCGTCGACGCGATTCCAATCGAAGACGCGATACGTCGTGTCGCTGTTCTGTTGCACTTCGATCAGCACATTGCCCCCGCCGATTGCATGAAATCGGCCTGAAGGCAGAAACATCGCGTCGCCGGCTTTGACTGGAATTTCGTGCAGGCAATCTGCGAGCGAACCGCTGTCGATGCAGCTTTTGAATTGCTCGCGAGTGGTCGGTTTGCTGAATCCAACGAAGAGTTTCGCGCGCTCTTCTGCGGCCGCGACGTACCAAAATTCCGTTTTCGATTCGCCACCGAGTTTGGCGGCGATTGCCTCAGGAGGATGAACCTGCAGCGATAGCTTTTCCTCCGCGTCGAGGATTTTGATCAACAATGGAAATCGCGGTGCATCAGGAACGTTGCCGAAGACAGATTGTCGATTCTGGCTCCAAAGCTCGTGGAGTGTTTTGCCTCTGAGCGAACCGTTCGCTACGACGCTCTGCGCTTCCGGTCGATCGACAATCTCCCACGACTCGCCGATCCTTTTTTCGGCCGGTAAGTTTTTGCCGAACAGGTCGGCTAGCTTTCGTCCGCCCCAAATTCTCTCCATAAAAATGGGTTGAAAGAGAAGCGGAGACTTCATCGAAGAATGGTCCGAGCCGGACTGGCGTTTATTGTAGATTGCAGATTGCTCAATGCAAAGCAGGCTGCGGTTCTCACTGTGGAAATGCGATCGTTTTTAAAATATTGGCTGCCGGTTTTGATCTGGCTGGGATTGATCTTCATCGGATCGACCGATCTGATGTCGGCAGAGCATACCTCACGGATCATCGGACCCATTTTGCGCTGGTTTAATCCCGAGATTTCCCCCGCGGCCATCGCAAGCGTGCAATTTTTTGTGCGGAAGGCCGGGCATCTAGCTGAGTACGCGATCCTGGCCGCGCTGTTGTGGCGCGCAGGGCGGCGGATCGGCACTTGGACAACGAAGATGTCGATCTTGTTTGCGATGACTCTGCTTGTCTGTGCCGTGTTCGCCGTAAGCGATGAATTTCATCAATCGTTTGTGCCGACGCGAACATCGTCGATTCACGATGTGTGGATCGATATCTGTGGAGCATTGCTCGGCCTAACGATTTGTATTGCGTTTGGATCGCGCCAGGCTGTTAAAGAAACACATGCTTAATTCCCGCCGAGCTCTGCTGATTCTAGCGCTGGCGTTTTGCGCCCGCGGAATCGCAACCGCGGAAGATTACGCCGCGCGCTTCAAACAATTGCACGATGAGAAAGCGCCCGCGGCCCAGATCGATTCGGTCTTGGACGAATGGCGCGCGAAGCAACCGGACGATCCGGAGGCCTGGGTCACGAGCGCGAATTATTATTTTAATCAGGGCCAGATAAACATTTCGACGAAGAAGCCGACAGGCCGCGATTTCGTGGTGAAGGATGTGAAAACGGAAAAGACGGCGGGGAGTATTTCGTTCGAGCAGGACAAGGAGAGTGTGAAACGTGCGGCCGATCTACTCCAGGAAGCGACCGCGAAATTTTCGGATCGGTTGGACATCTGGTGCGGTCTGGCGTGGATGAACCAGGAAGGCGGTAATTTCGACAACGAATTCGCGACATTGAAAAAGATGGTCGTGTACGTCCGAGAGCATCCGCAGGGATTGAAGTGGTTGAAAGGCCAGCCAATCGACGAACCGGCCGACAAATTCGTTGCCGAAAAACTTCACGGATACGGCACGTACTATGAGAAGAGGGAGAACCCGACCGACGACGATCACTTTCTAAAGATCGCGATGTTCTCTGCGGAGCAATTCCCAAATCATCCTTACGCGTTCAACGACGTCGCGGTTTATTATTCGATCAAGGGAGACAACGCGAAGACGCGCGAGTGGCTGGAAAAAGCGAACAAGGTCGATCCGAAGGACACGCTCGTGATGACGAACCTCGGTTATGTTTGCTCGAAGCTGGGCGACAATGTCGCGGCGCGAAAATGGTACGAAGCGGTGATCAAAGCCGATCCGAACGGCGAGCTCGCAACGCGCGCGAAAGAGGGTCTGTCGAAGCTGAAGAAGAAGTAGGCGCGAGATTTGCAGTTGAGGCCGAAGTGCGCGAAGATCGGCGGTCTATTTCGCGGGGGCATAGCTCAGTTGGTAGAGCGCCAGCTTTGCAAGCTGGAAGTCAGGGGTTCGAATCCCCTTGCCTCCAAAGCTTCCAAGAAGAGTGGAGGCAAAATCCAACCTGTCAGGGGCTTCACTTTCGGATGGTCGGGAGACAATCCCCTTGCCTCCAAAGCTTCCAAGAAGAGTGGAGGCAAAATCCAACCTGTCAGGG
>QHOZ01000215.1:3882-6759 GCA_003219495.1 Verrucomicrobiota bacterium
GAAAGACCGCGGAGGCGATCGATTTTAAGTAGTTTCATAAGGAGGATGTGAAATGTATCAAAGAAAAGGGACTGCCCTCGTCGTTTACCAGATTCGCACGCGCTGATCCGGCGGGACGAACAGTTTGTCGCTCGATTCAACTTTGAACGCTTCGTACCAAGCGTCAGTGTTTCGTGCCGGACCGATCACTCGAAATTGGCGTGGCGAATGTGGATCGCTGACCACTTGTTTCTTAACATAGTCGTCGGTCACTTTTCCGCGCCAGGCTTGCGCCCAACCGAGCAGCACGCGTTGATCGCCACTGAATCCATCGAGCACAGGTGACGGTTGGCCTTTGAGCGAAGCGCGATAAGCATCGAGCGCGAGCGTGAGTCCGCCGAGATCGGCAATGTTTTCGCCCATCGACAATTCGCCGTTCACGTGAACGCCGGGAATCGGTTCGTATTTTGAATACTGCGCGCCGAGCATGTCCGCGCGTTTCTTGAAAGTTTCGGCGTCTTGCTTTGTCCACCAATCGCGCAGAGTTCCCGATGCGTCGATTTTCCGCCCTTGATCGTCGAAGCCATGCGTCAGCTCGTGACCAATCACGCCGCCGGCAGCGCCGTAATTAATCGCAGGATCGGCATCGGCGTCGAAAATTGGCGGCTGAAGAATTCCAGCCGGGAAAACAATGTCGCGGAGGCTGCCGTTGTAGGCATCATTGGTTTGCGGCGTCATGCCCCAGTCCGCGCGATCGACCGGTCCGAAAAATCGCCCGGTATAAAAATCCCAATCGGCCTGCGCGCAGCGTTTCACGTTTCCAGTTAAGTCGTCGCTCTTAATCACGAGCTTCGAATAATCTCGCGCGTGATCCGGATAACCGACCTTGATGGTGTAGGTGTCGAGCTTCTTGAGCGCTTCCTTCTTCGTCTCCGGTCCCATCCAATCGAGCTTCTCGATTCGCGCGCGATAAGCCGCTTTTAAATTCGTAACTAAATCTTCGATCTTCGCCTTCGCTTCCGGCGGAAAATATTTCGCGGTGTAAAGTTGGCCGACTCCGAAACCCATCGTGCCAAACGTTCCGAAACGATCGCCGACTCCGAAATCGCCGCCGCCTACGGTTGTGATCGCGCGTTTCCAACGCGCTTGTTGTTCCTTTTGTCCGGACAATGTCTTGTTGTGTAATTCGAAATACGCGTCG
Source organism: Verrucomicrobiota bacterium (assembly GCA_003219495.1). Next base: position 5,063 of record QHOZ01000215.1, read on the forward strand.
GTAAACGGTTTCGATAGATAAGGCGCAGCGTTGTCAGCAACGTGAAACGCCTGCCACGCGCGGATCGTTTCGGTTGGCGTTTTGGAATACACATCGACGATCTTCGGGAACGCACTTTTCTCCGCGACGATGACGGTCGTTAGCTTCGGCATCTTCACTTCGGCCAGGAATTTTTCCCACGCGAAACCAGGAACGAACTTCTTGAGCTCCTGGATCGACATCGGATTGTAGATCGCGTTCAAGTCGCGCTGCTGCGTTTTGGTCCAGCTCACCTCCGCGATCTTTCCCTCGAAATCGATGATGTCCTTCGCGGTCTTGTCCGGCTCCGGCCAATTCCACAGTTTCAAAATGATCGTGACGTAATTCTGGTAGGCGGTTTTTTGCGCAGCGAAGTCCGGTTTTAAATAATAATCGCGGTCCGGCAGCCCGATTCCGGCCTGAGTGAGATAAAATGCGTATTTCTTTGGATCCTTGAGATCGACATCGATCCCGGGATTGAAAAGCGAGAATTCGAAATCGGTGGTGGCCCGGCCCATCAATGCAACGAAGTCATCGCGCGTCTTGGCGTTTTTGAGATCGCTCAATTCGGGATCGATCGCTTTTGCGCCGAGCTGCTCGACGCGCGACTCGTCCATGAAGGAATGATAAAATCCGCCGACTTTATCTTCGAGCGTCACGTTCGCCGTAGCCGAGCGCGCCTGAAGCGCTTCCATCATGTCGTGAAGCCGCTGTTCGGTCAGATCGGTCATCGCCAGTCGCAGCGAATACGCCGGCTTGTCCGCCGGAATCTGTGTTTTGTCGATCCAGGTTCCGTTGGCGTAGCGGAAAAAATCGTCGCCCGGTTTTGTATTTGTATCCATGCCGGCGAGATCGAAGCCCCAAGTTCCGTATTTCAGCTTCGCCGGTGGCGCGTCGGCCGAGAAGGCGAGGGGAGTAAAGCAAACAGTGGTAATCAAAAGAGCTCGGATAAATGGCGTCATAAGTGGAGCGAAAGAGTAGACGAACTCTCCGCGGTTGAGAAGGTCCGAGCCGAACTGGCAGTAGAGAAAAATGATCGCCTATTCGGACTGGCCAAGGCCGGCGAGCACGCGCAATTGCAGACTCAAAGTTTGATCAAACGCGAACCAGGCGGGATCGAGCGCATGAAGTTCTTCGGCTGCTTCTTCGAACATTTCGAGCTCGAGATAGCCCTCCGCGGCTTGAAGACGCCGGAAGTTTTGCACGTCTGCCGGCCGGATCGATTTGAGGATAAACCCACGCATACTTAACTCCACAGCGTTTGACGAAAGGAGTGCGAGGATTCTTCAACGCCGGCAGAAACGTCGAAAGCGGGAGAGCGAGAAAAGAAAAATGCCGGATGTCGATCTTGAAATCGCATCCGGCATCTAGTCGATGTGCAGCAAAGACTGAATTGTGCGTTATCCGCGTCATTTCTTGGGCTCTGGTTTCTTTCGATTCCAAAGTCTTCACGGCATGTCCGTTTGGATGATCAATTGATTCACCCAAAGGATTTAGCCGTCGACCTATTCAACCGCTCTCGGAACATAATTCCGAGTGCGATGAATCTCTCCTTAGAAAGGAGGTGATCCAGCCGCAGGTTCCCCTACGGCTACCTTGTTACGACTTCATCCCAATCACCATCCATACCTTCGGCACCTTTTAAGGGGTGACTTCGGGTACAAACGGCTTTCATGATG
>QHOZ01000216.1:0-3632 GCA_003219495.1 Verrucomicrobiota bacterium
TTCGGAGCGCGGGGATTTGCCTAACGAGATGTCGATCTTGCGTAACGCTCCACCCGCAACTTGAACGTCCTGCGCGAACGCGCTGGTAATGTTCCCGCTCACGCTCGTCGCTCGAATGTGAAACGGACCACTGCGAGGAAGAGAAACGGTCAGGGTCCCGTGCAATACCCGCGCTTCAACGGAGGCAGATTGCGCCGGCAGCTGCAAATTCGATCCGTAAAGTAACGACAAATCTCCGTTCTGGACCGCGACTTGAATATCACCAATGCAATTTCGCAGTTCCATTTGCCCATCGACCACGTTCGCCCGCAGTTCGCTTGTCTGAACCGAATCGATTAGCACTTTCCCGTCATCCACATCCAACCGCGTGATCTTCATCGTTCGCGGAATCGACAATTCGTAAGCGACACGTCTACCAGTGCTAAGAAAGGGTTTTCCTTTTGCCCTAACGAAACTCGTTTTGATCAGCACGTCGTTCGGCTGCGCATTTACGCCGATGCTGATGTTCTTAACGAGTTCGTCACTGTTCGCGACTTTCGTGGCGTGGAGCTGCACTTCAGATGAATCCACGCCGTGGATCGCGATCGACCCGCTGGGATCATTTATCCGAAGACTCGCGTCCGGCTCGACTTTGTATTTTTGATCGAGGACTTCCATGACCGGCTTTTCTTTCGCGGCGCCGCAGCCGGCGAGCAGCGCGGCGCAAACCAAGATGGTCGCGCCGAGCCTAACGGGTGAAAACTTTGATCGAGTTTCTCTCAGGGACGGACGCTACCGCGCGGCGACACCATGTTTGCATCGGACTTTGGTCTTAGTGAACGCGGCTGACCTTTGTTGTTAGTGACTTCGGCAATGAACGGCTCTTTTAATTTCGAAGGCAAAGTGGCCCTGGTAACCGGCGCGAGCAGCGGAATTGGTCGCGCCGCCGCGCTCATGTTTGCCCAAAACGGCGCGAAGGTTGTGATCGCCGATGTCGATCTTGCGGGCGAGGAAACCGCGGACGCGATCAAGCGGGGAAAGCACGAGGCAATTTTTGTTCGAACCGACGTGAGTGACGCGGAACAAGTGGAGCGTCTCGTTACTGCCGCGGTCGATACTTACGGCGGATTGAATTGCGCGTTCAACAATGCAGGCGTGCTCGGAGAGATGTCGATGTTAGCTGACACGGACGCCGCGGCTTTCGACCGCACCTTCGATGTCGATGTAAAAGGCGTTTTCCTGACGATGAAGCACGAGATTCAGCAGATGTTGAAGAGTGGCGGCGGCACGATTGTGAATACCGCTTCAATTGCCGGGTTAATCGCAGAACGTGGAATCAGCACCTACGTCGGGGCGAAGCATGCGGTTATCGGGCTCACCAAAGCGGCCGCGGTTGAGTACGCCGCCAACGGCATTCGCGTTAACTGCATCGCGCCCGGTTTAGTGCAGACACCGATGACAAAGGATTGGTTTGAGGATCCGCAGATGCGGCAATTCTTTGAGACGAATACTCCGATGGGGCGTTTCGCGCAGCCGGACGAGATCGCAAACCTCGTTCTTTTTCTTTGTTCCGATCTCGCGTCCTTTGCAACGGGCGGAACGTACGTCGTCGATGGCGGATATACCGCGCGCTAAGCGCGGCTTCGACTCGTTAGGTAAGACCTAGGTCCAACATACATCAAGCACCTATCTATTTAGAGTCGCCGCTTGATTTTTGGTTTGGGGCGTTTCGGTTATGAGCAGCGAGGAGAACGACGAGCAGCTCAGCCTGCTGCAAACAATCACCATGGAAGTGGCTGCGGCCGGCGACATCCGGTCGGCCTTGGAAATTGTCTTGCGCCGGGTCTGCGAAAAAACGAACTGGGCTTTCGGTCAGGCGTGGTTGCCTAACAAACAAAAGACGTGGCTTGAATGCGGGCCGGTCTGGCTTTGTGGCGGCCCGGAGCTGGCTGATTTCCGGTCGGTTTCAGAAAAGTGTCAATTTCCACCCGGCATCGGACTTCCCGGTCGGGTTTGGCAGACAAGAACGCCGGCTTGGATCGACGACGTGCGAGATGATGCGAATTTTCCTCGGCGTGGCTCCGCGAAAACGCTGGATCTGAAAGCGGCAGTGGGAATTCCCATTTTGTCGGGCGACAAAGTAATCGCCGTCATTGAATTTTTTATGCGGGAGCCGCGCCACGAAAACGAACAACTGGTTAAAGTCATCGCGGCAGTCGCAGCACAACTCGATCTGGTGATGGAGCGAAAACTTGCCGCCGCCGAGCTCTCTCGGACGAATGACATTCTACACTCGATTTTATCCGACATGGGAGACGCGGTCATTGTTGCTGACAAAGAAGGAACCCTGCTCGTGTTTAATCCGGCGGCAGCCGGAATATTTGGTCAGGGGGCGACAACCACTGCGCTCGAAAAATGGCCGCATTGCTGCGGTCTATATCTGCCCGACAAAGTTACCCATTTTCCCGCGGAGCAATTGCCGCTCTTACGATCAATTCGCGGCGAAGAAGTGAACAACATCGAAATGTTCGTTCGAAACGAAAAAGTGCCGCACGGGCTGTGGACCAGAATTACCGGGCGCCCGCTCCGCGCGTCGGATGGTGAACTGTTAGGTGGAGTGATCGTTTGTCGCGACATCACGGCCGTGAAGGAAGAGGAGGTTTTCCGGGCCGGGCAAAGTCATGTTCTCGAGATGATCGCGGCGGACAAATCGTTGCTCGAAGTCCTGACGAGCCTTGTGCTTTTGATGGAAGAGCAGTCGGAAGGCTTGCGTTGCTCGATTTTGACATTGAGTCGTGACGGCAAGCACGTTCAACACGGCGCCGCTCCAAATCTTCCCGAAGTATATGTCAAAGCAGTCAACGGATTGGCGATTGGTCCGCGCAACGGTTCTTGCGGCACCGCGATGTTCACACGCCAGCCAGTTGTGGTTACTGATGTGATGACGAGTCCGCTTTGGGCCGACTATCGCGAGCTAGCAAAAATTTGCGGACTGACCGCTTGCTGGTCAACGCCGATCATCTCAGGGCAAGGCGAAGTGCTTGGTTCGTTCGCGATGTATCGCGAAGAAAAACGGGGGCCGCGACTGGAGGAAGATCGACTTACACAGATTGCGACGCACATCGCCGGCATCGCGATTGAACGGCAACGACAACAGGAAACCATTCGCGAACGTGAAGCCCGCATCAGTCTGGCCGCTGAATCCGCCGATCTCGCGCTCTGGAGCTTATATCCTGAAGACAACACCGCCTGGATGAGTGAAAAGGGTCGCGCAATTTATGGTTTTGACGCGAACGCGCATTTAAACTGCGAATCAATTTTCTCGCGCGTCCATCCGGACGAACGTGAAAAAGTTAAAGCCGAATACGACAGCGCTTGCGCGATCCATGGAAAGTTCGAGAGCGAGCACCGCTTGCTTTTGCCTTACGGCAAAGTGCGCTGGGTCATCATGCGCGGCCGTTGTTTGAAGGATGAGGACGGCAAAGTCCTGGAAACGATTGGTGTGACTGTCGATGTTAGCTCGCAAAAGCAAGCCGATCTCCACCTGCAAGTGCAACGCGAAGAAATGGCGCATCGCAATCGCGTTTCGTTAATGGGTGAAATGACCGCCTCCTTCGCGCACGAGTTGAATCAGCCGCTCGCAGCCATTGCCA
>QHOZ01000216.1:3654-4093 GCA_003219495.1 Verrucomicrobiota bacterium
GCAATCGTTGTCCGACGACAGCAAGCGGGCAGGCGACGTGGTGCAGGGAATCCGGAGCCTGGTGCGAAAAGACTCCGCGGCCCTGCACACGCGACTGAGTCTCAACGCGGTCATTGCGGACACGGTGCGTCTCGTTAGTTCCGATCTGCTTAGCCGTGAAAGTGTAGTTACGACCGAGCTCGATCCGGGCTTGCCGGAGGTGAACGCTGCTCCTGTCCAAATGCAGCAAGTCTTGCTGAACTTGATCACGAACGCGCTCGACGCGTTGGAAGCGGTGCCGCCGGCCGAACGGCGCATCATTATTAGTACACGATCAGATAAGGGCGACATCGCTGAGATGATGATCCGGGATTTCGGAACCGGCCTGCCGAAAGATCGACCAGACAAGATTTTCGATCATTTCTTTTCCACAAAGCAAAAAGGAATGGGAATGGGACTG
>QHOZ01000217.1:0-1289 GCA_003219495.1 Verrucomicrobiota bacterium
CAATCGCGCTGGCGATAGGAGCGAACACGGCGGTGTTGAGTTTGGTCAACGCGCTGTTGATTCGCCCGTTGCCCTATAACAATCCGCAACAGCTTGTCCTGATCTGGGAACAATTCGCGAACCAGGGCCTGGAGCGAATTCCGGTTTCGGCTCCGGAATATCTCGACTACGAAAAAGAGCTGCACAGTTACGAAAGCATCGGCGCTGTCGATTATGTCGATCTTAACCTGACCGGCGGCGAGATGCCTGAGCGCGTGCAAGGCTCGGTTGTCTCGCCAAGTGTGTTTCGAATCCTTGGCGTTTCACCGATTCGCGGTCGCACGTTCGCTGCCGAGGAGCAAGGCGAAGGGCACGATGATATCGTCGTAATCAGCGAGCGTTTATGGAAGCGCCATTTCAATTCCGATCCCGCGGTGTTGAACAGCAAAATCATGCTCAACGGTCGCAGCTTCACGATCGTTGGAATCATGCCGGCGTCGTTCGAGTTTCCGTTGCCGCTTTTCAACATGCAGGGCGGAACGTTTGCCGAACGCGCCGACATTTGGAAACCAATCGCATTTACTCAGGATGAATTGAAATCGCGCGGATCGCGCAGCTACGGAGTGATCGGCCGATTGCGCAGCGGAGTGAGCGCGAAACAAGCGCAAGCCGAGCTGAGCACGATCACCGCCAACTGGATTCCGCGCTTCAAAGACAATTACGCGGTCGAGACCGGATTCGGCGCGCACGTTTACGGATTGCAGGAGCAAGTCGTTGGCGGAATGCGACCGGCTTTGTTGATTCTAGTTGGCGCGGTCGCGCTCGTTTTGCTGATCGCGTGTGCAAACCTCACCACGATGCTTCTCGCCCGCGGCGGCTCGCGCGAACGCGAGATGGCGATTCGCGTCGCGCTTGGCGCGGGACCGATGCGTTTGCTTCGGTTTCTTTTGATCGAAAGCGTGTTGCTTTCGGTGATGGGCGGGATTGCGGGCATCGTCGCGGCGATCTGGGGTCTCGATGTTTTGACCGCAGTCGGCGCGAAAACGGTGCCGCGTCTGCGGGAGGTAAATCTCGATTCCACGGTCCTGTTTCTCACGTTCATAATTTCTGTCGCGACCGGAATCCTGTTTGGAATCGCTCCGGCAATTGCGAGCGCAAAGCCGGAACTAACCGAAGCGCTGAAAGAAGGCGGGCGCGGAACGAGCAGCGGCGCGCGTCGCAATCAACTGCGAAACACGCTCGTCGTCGCGGAAATCGCGCTTGCGCTCGTGCTTCTAGTCGGTGCGGGACTGCTCATGAAAAGTTTCGTG
>QHOZ01000217.1:1327-6344 GCA_003219495.1 Verrucomicrobiota bacterium
TTGCGCCGCGTGAGCGCGCTTCCCGGGATTCAAGCCGCCGGATTGACGACCGTGCTGCCGCTCAGCGGATCCAATACCGATAACTCGTTTCATATCGAAGGTCGGAACGAGATGGTCACGAAAGTTTTTCCTGACGAAGAGCTTCGCATCATCACGCCGGATTACTTTCGCGTTTTGCAAACCCCGCTGTTGCGCGGCCGGTTTTTCACCGAAGCCGATAGTACCGACGCGCCCGGCGTCGTGATTATCAATCAAGCGATTGCGAAAAAATATTGGCCGGGCGAGGAAGCGCTCGGATAACGGATCAACTTCGACGATCACGATCCGGCGAATATAAAGTGGTTCACGATCGTCGGTGTGGTGGCAGACATTCATCATCAAGGCTTGGATGTCGATCCAAAGCCGGAGTATTACGGGCCGCATTCGCAACGCGCTTATCGCGGGATGATTCTCGCGGTTCGCAGCACACAAGATCCGCGCGCCTTGATTCCAACGCTGCGAAAGGAAATCGCGGCGATCGATCCTGACCAACCGCTTGCCAACGTCCGCACGCTCGAGACGGTTGCTTCGGAATCGATCGCGCCGCGACGCATGTCGGTTGTGTTGCTCGGAACGTTTGCCGGCATCGCCTTGCTACTCGCGGCCGTGGGAATTTACGGCGTGATTTCTTACCTGGTCGTGCAACGCACGCATGAGATCGGCGTGCGCATGGCGCTCGGCGCGCAACGTCAGGACGTGTTGCGAATGGTGGTCGGTCACGCGCTAAAACTTGTCGGCCTCGGCGCGGGCATCGGTCTCGTTCTTGCATTTCTCTCAACCCGCGCGCTTGCCGCGCTGCTTTACAGCGTCAGCGCATTTGATCTGTCCACATTTCTCTTTGTACCAATCACGCTGGCGGCGGTTGCCGTGCTTGCCAGTTACATCCCCGCGCTTCGCGCCACTCGCGCCGACCCGATGATCGCGCTCAGTCACAACGCCTAACGACCATGATCAAGCTTCACAATCTCGAGCGCTCATATCCGTTGGCGAAGGGAAAATTTTACTACGTGCTGCGGGATGTCGACATCGAAGTTGCGGAGGGCGAGTTCGTTTCCGTAATGGGGCCTTCGGGCGCGGGAAAATCGACGCTGCTTCACATCCTCGGAATGCACGACCACGGCTGGAGCGGCGAATATTTTTTCAACGAGACCGCCGTTCATCATTTGAAAGCCAAGGAACGGGCCGCCCTGCGCAACGAGAACATCGGTTTCGTTTTTCAACAGTATCATTTGCTCGACGACCTGACCGTTTACGAAAATCTCGAGATCCCGCTCTCGTATCGAAAAGTAAATCGCAATGAGCGAGCGGCGATTGTGGCCGACGCGCTCGATCGATTCCAGATCGTCGCGAAGAAAGATTTATATCCGCGCCAGCTTTCGGGCGGCCAACAGCAGCTCGTCGGAGTTGCCCGCGCGATCATTGCCAACCCGAAACTGATTCCCGCCGACGAGCCGACTGGAAATCTTCATTCCAGCCAGGGCGAGGAGATCATGCAGCTCTTTCAGAAACTGAACTCCGAAGGCGCAACCATCATTCAGGTCACGCACTCGGAAAAAAATGCGGCTTACGGAAATCGCATCATCCAACTGCGAGATGGTTGGGTGGTCGAGCCAACCAAAAAGTGAGGAAGTTATGATACTGGATTCATTTCGGCAGGATGTGCGCGTCGGACTGCGCGTGTTGCTCAAGGAAAAAACGTTTTGTTTTCTGGCGGTGCTCGTGCTTGCGCTCGGCATCGGAGCCGCGACCACGCAATTCACTGTCGTCAACGCGATCGTGCTTCGCGGATTTTCGTTCCCGCATCCGGAACAATTGGTGGGCGTGGGTCTGATCGATCCGAAGGCGACCGATCAGGTGAACAACTTCGGCAACGGCAATATTCCGTCGGCGCAGGATTACGAAGACATCAAAGCGGCCCAAAAATCGTTCTCGATGATGGCTGGCTATCTCAGTGGATCGACAATCAACCTCACTTACAAAAATAATCCGCAGCGTTACACCGGCGGTTACGTCACCGAAGACATGTTCAAGATTGTCGGCGTGGCACCAGTGCTCGGGCGCGATTTCTCCGCCGAAGACAACAAGGCCGGCGCGGAGAAAGTCACGATTCTCGGTGACGAAATTTGGCGACGCGATTTTGGCGCCGATCCGAATATCATTGGGCAAAGTGTCCGCGTTAACGGCAAACCGGCCACGATTATCGGCGTGATGCCGCCGGGCTTTAAGTTCCCGTTCTCGGACGAACTGTGGACACCTCTATATAATCAGTATCCGCCGGTTCCGCGCGGCCAGCTGCTTATCGGCGCCAGGAATCCCGCTCCCGCGGTTCTGGGTCGGCTAAAGCCGGGCGTAACTCTCGATCAAGCGAACGCCGAGATGATCGCGATCGCCAAACATTTGGCGGAGGACAATGCGAAGACGAACCAAAATTTTACATCGGCGAGCGTGCAACCGCTCTTGAACGCATTCACCGGTGTGCAGCTGCGCCAAATCGTTTGGGCGATGCTCGCTGCCGTCATTCTCGTTTTGCTCATCGCGTGCGTGAACGTCATGAACATGCAATTTGGTCGCGCAGCCTTGCGGGCAAAGGAACTTGCAATTCGCGGAGCTCTCGGCGCGACGCGGTGGCGGCTCGTTCGTCAAATGCTGACCGAAAGTCTGGTCGTTGCGGTGTTTGGCGCAATTGCTGGTGTGATGCTGGCTTATTGGTCGGTTGATCTCCTGGCGCGCGCGGTGAAAGCCGCTCCATTTCCGCCGCCTTATTGGTGGCAGTTCACGATCGACGCCCGCGTTCTCGGCTTCACGCTGATCATCACGCTCGTCGCCACGCTCGCATCCGGTTTGGTGCCGGCGTTCTTGAGCTCGCGCGGCAACGCGGCTGAGATCATGAAAGAAGGCGGACGTGGTAACAGCAGCCGTCTCGTTAACGTGATCACGCGCGTGCTTGTCGTTGGCCAAATCGCGTTGACCGCCGCGCTTTTGATTGCCGCCACATTGCAAATCAAATCGATCCGCAATCAAATGAAGCTCGATTACGGCTATGATGAGAACGCTCTCTATGCCGCGCGCATGGCTTTGATGGAAGGCGCTTATCCGAATGACGACGCGCGACGCGAATTTTTCAAAAAAGCGGTTCGATCATTGCGTAGTAATCCGGAATTCGAGTCAGCCGCGATGACCGACCGTTTCCGAATGACTTTTGCGGCGAGCGGCCAATATGAAGTCGACGGCCAAAATTATCTGACGGATCGAGATCGGCCCCGTTGTAACTTCGAATCCGTTTCGGACGGTTATTTCGCGACGCTCGGGTTGAAGGTCTTGGAAGGCCGCGATTTTACGATCGACGACGTCGATTCAAAACAACCGGTCGCGATCGTAAACGCAAGCTTCGCCCGAAAGTACTGGGGCAATCAAAGTGCGATCGGTCACCAGGTGCGAATTTTCAATCCGGGTCAGCCGGCGCCCTGGCGAACGATTGTCGGCGTCGCTCCGGACATGTTGATGCAGGGGCCATTCGATCAGCAAACCGAGACAGCGGGATTTTACACTCCGCTGCTGGGCGCAACGCCCGCGGCCCAATTCTGCACGATCGTGGTCCGTCCGCGCGCCGGCCAGCGCGCTGAAACGATTGGGCCGGCATTGAGCAGAGCAGTGTCTGAGCTCGATTCGAACTTGCCCACCTATTTTCCAGGAACGCCGGCCGCGTTTCACAAAGAAGTTCTTTCCGGCAATCGGTTGATCGCCACCCTTTTCACCATCTTTGGAATTGTCGCGTTCGTTCTCTCGGCCGTCGGACTTTATGGCGTGATGAGTTTTTCGGTGAACCAGCGCACACAGGAGTTCGGCATTCGCATGGCGCTTGGCGCAGACGCGAAACGAATTTTCCGCATGGTGATGACGCAAGGCGCCTGGCAATTGATGATCGGTCTCTTGCTCGGCGCAGGCGGAATCGCGCTTTTGTTCGGCGTTGTCGCGGCAGGAGCGCTGAAAAACATTTTGTTCAAGGTCAACGCGCTCGATCCGACAATTTATTTCGCGGTCGCAGCGCTCCTTACCGCGGTCGCGGCCGCGTCCTGCTTTATTCCCGCGCGCCGCGCAACCCGTGTCGATCCAATGGTCGCGCTTCGTTACGAGTAGAAAGGAGGCCGCGAAAGAAAGATCATGCTGGAAGATCTTCGATTCGCGTTTCGTCAGCTAGTGAAGCATCCCGGCTTCACGCTGATCGCGATTTTTGCGCTCGCGCTCGGAATTGGCGCGAACACTGCGATCTTCAGCGTCGTGAACGCGGTCCTCTTGCGACCGCTGCCGTATCCCGATTCGGACAAGATCATTGTTGTGCGTGAGCGCTCGCACAGTTTCGAGTGGGGCTCGGTCGGTTACATGAATTGGCTCAATTGGCACGCGGCTCAGCGGAGCTTCAACGAGCTCGCTCTTGTTCGCCGCGAGAATTTCAATTTCTCCAAAGGTGCGGGCGTTGCTGCGCCCGAACGTGTGCGCGGTGCTCGCGCGAGCTCGGAACTTCTTACCGTGCTTGGATTGAAACCAAAGATCGGACGCGACCTAACGACCGCGGAGGATGTCGATGGAACGCCGAACGTAGTTCTGATCAGCGATAGTTTGTGGCACAAGCAATTCGCGGGAGCGCCCGATGTCCTCGGCCAGCGCGTTTTGATTGACGGATTGGAACGCGAAATTGTCGGCGTTTTTCCACCGGACGTGCAGCTCGCGCGGAATCCGGACGTCATCGTTCCGCTCGGGGAAATCGTCAAGGCAGGCGCTCAGCGATCTGACTGCGATCGCGGTTGATCTCGAGAAAAAATATCCGGAGACCAACACCGAGCGCCGTGTCGTCATGAAACAATTGTTCGAGCAAACGGTCGCCGATTATCGCGAGAATTTGAATTTGCTGCTCGCGGCCGTGATGTGCGTGTTGCTGATCGCCTGCGCGAACGTTGCCAATCTGCAATTTGCGCGTGCG
>QHOZ01000219.1 GCA_003219495.1 Verrucomicrobiota bacterium
GCCAAGTTTGACGTTAAAGCCTTTCTCGGCGCGCTCGTGTTGCAGATCGATCTTCTCTTTCGCGTTGCGTACGTTCGCCAGCGCCTGAACAACACTCACGCTTGATCGATAGACGTCACTTTCGATCATCTTCTCGAAGCGCGAAAAAACTCCCATCGCTCCGGCAGCAGATCGCGCCCGAATCAATGCCTGCAATTCCCAATCTTCGGCCCGCCGCTGGTAGTAATTGATGGCCTCGTCGAGCGAGCAGGCGAGGGCGCCCTCACGACCGTGAGGCCTCAGGCGCGCATCGATTCGGTAGGATGCGCCTTCACCCGTCGGCGCCCCCACCAATCGCAGCAGACGCTCGGCGAGCTTGACGAAATATTCCCGGTTGCTGATTTGGCCGCGCGACCCGCCCACTGCCGTCGTGCCCTCTTGCGAAAACAGAAAGATGAGGTCGATGTCCGAAGCGTAGTTCAACTCGCATGAGCCCAGTTTGCCCAGCGCCATGACGGTGAATTCGGAAGGCGTAATCCTGCTTTGCGCATCGATGGTCTGGGGTGATCCGTGCCGGTTGTCCAACTCCTGACGGCACAGCTTCAAGGCATGCTCAAGCACACTGTCGGCGATGCTCGACAGTTCATCAGTTGTTTCGACGATAGTTCGTGAGCGCCTGATGTCGTGCAGGTAGGTCCGCAGCAGTTCGCGCCGCCGAAACCGCGCGAGCACCACGTGCGGATCAAGTTGTGAATTGATCAGCGCAAACCTCCCGAGCGATTCACCCAATTCTTCGCGGGTCCGGACGCGGGTTACGGCGCGTTCGCGTTGCAGCCAACCAACATAATCAGGATTGTTCTCGATCGTTGTCGCCAGCAACGGACTCCACGCGGCGATCGTCAGCACATCCGAGAGGAGAGCGGTGTCGCGTTGAAAGGTACGCTCGAGCGATTTGTTTTCGGTGATTAGACGATCGATGAGCAGCCGGGGCGTCCGCGGCTCGGGCAGTTGGGCCAAAAGACGACTAACGGTCTCGGCGAGAGATGTCACCCGGCCATTTTACGCGGCGCGATTACAGAACCGCGAGCCGGATCGTCAATTCAAAAAAAGAGACAGCGGCACCCTCGTGCCGCTGCCGAGATCAAATGACGATGTCCTGGAGAGTTCTAAACGTCGTAGTACATCGCAAACTCGAGTGGATGCGGACGCAGGCGCAGCGGCTGAATCTCACGCTCGCGCTTGTACTCAATCCAACGATCGATCAAGCGTTGCGAAAACACGTCGCCTTTCAACAGAAACTCATAATCGTTCTCTAACGCGATCAGTGAAGCATCCAGCGAGCCGGGCAAACTCGGCACGTCCTTCAACTCTTCAGGCGACAGATCGTAAATGTCTTTGTCGAGCGGCTGGCCCGGATCGATCCGGTTCTGAATGCCGTCGATACCCGCCATCAACATCGCGGCAAAGGCGAGATAAGGATTGCACGACGGATCGGGCGGACGGAACTCAAGCCGCTTCAATTTTGGATTAGTCGAGAACATCGGAATACGAATCGCCGCCGAACGATTACGCGCTGAGTAAGCGAGATTTACCGGCGCTTCGAATCCCGGCACCAGTCGCTTGTAGCTGTTCGTCGTCGGCGCAGCGAATGCGACGATTGCCGGCGCATGCTTTAACAACCCACCGATGTAATGCAGCGCGGTCTCAGACAAACCGGCGTAACCATCGCCGGCGAACAAAGGCTTGTCACCTTTCCAAAGCGACTGGTGACAATGCATGCCCGAGCCGTTGTCGCCAAACAGCGGCTTCGGCATGAACGTCGCGGTCTTCCCGTGTTTGTAAGCGGTGTTCTTAACGACGTTCTTAAAAAGTTGCAGGTTATAGGCGGTGCCGAGCAGGCTCGCATAACGAAAATCAATTTCGCATTGACCGGCGGTGGCTACTTCGTGGTGATGACACTCAACGTTGATGCCAACCTCTGACAGCGTCAGAGAGATTTCCGATCTCAGATCGATCAGCGTATCCACCGGCGCCGTCGGCACGTAGCCTTCCTTCGCGCGAATGCGATGACCAAGGTTAGGACCAGCCTCGCTCGTGCCGCGACCGGTGTTCCAGTGACCTTCGTCCGAATCGATGGCGTAACCGGCTTCGCTCTGCTCGTTGTAATAGTTGACGCTATCGAAGACAAAAAACTCTGCTTCCGGACCGAAGTTCGCCACGTCCGCGATGCCCGTGCTCTTCAAATAACTTTCCGCCCGAATTGCTGCGGATCGCGGATCGAAAGCATAACCCTGGCGGGAAATTGGATCGACGGCGTTGGCGACGATGCAAAGAGTCGGATCGGCCGCAAACGGATCCATCCAGTAGCGATTAGCGTCGGGCACCAGCAACATGTCTGACTCGTGGATCGCGGCCCAACCTCGAATCGACGAAGCGTCGAAGCCAAAGCCGTCTTCGAACGAATCTTCGCCCAGTTGGCTGATCGGAAACGTCAGGTGCTGCCAGGAGCCGGGCAGATCGGTGAATCGGGTTGAAACAAACTTGGCGCCTTTTTCGGAGGCATACTTCAACACAGTTTTAGCGTTCATTTGATCTCCTGTCGAAAAAAGTGAGTGATGTTGGTGACCTTCGCCCCGAAGCGATTTGGTGCGAAGCCAGTTTGTGGAACGGATGGTTTGCGGAGCGCGAAAACGTCATCTACCGCGCGATCAAAAAACTGGCATTATAATCGTCCCTGGAAATCTGTCAAGCTTGATTCGGTGGTTTTCGCGCAGATCGTCACAAAAAAGTGATAGACCGACCTCGTGTTTTCTGTTACATTTTCGGACTAAGCATACCACCCCAAGAATTCCGCATTTTTTGGCCAGAAATCTGTAACCACGCGGGTTTCCGAGGACTTTATGCTTATCAAGCGCGCATACCGGGAGACCGCTAGTTGACCACCGCGATCGAACAGACAGTCGAAACCTACGGGATCGAAAACTGGGGCGCAGGATACTTTGACGTTAATCGTAAAGGTCACCTCGTCGTGCGGCCGGCGGAAGGCGATCCCAGGGCGGCCGACCTCAAGGAAATCGTCGAAGATCTGGCGCGCCGGGGCATCACGGCTCCGTTGCTGCTGCGATTCCCGCAACTGGTGGCGGCTCAAGTGCGCAAACTCCAACGCGCCTTCAGCAGGTCGATTCGCGAATTCGAGTATCAGGGCGCGCACATGTGCGTCTATCCGATGAAGGTGAATCAGCAGCGCGCGGTGGTTGAGGAATATCTGCGCGAAGGGTCGCGCTACGACTTTGGTCTGGAAGCAGGATCGAAAGCTGAGTTGTATGCGGCCATGGCGCTCGAGCAATCGGCGGATAGCTTGCTGGTGCTGAACGGTTTCAAGGACAGTGAATTCATCGAGCTGGCCTTTGCCTGTGCTAAATCAGGAAAACGCGTCGTCATCGTCGTTGAGAAACTGAGTGAGTTGGACCACATCCTGCGCATCGCGGAAACGCACGAAGGCAACCCGCCGATGATCGGCATGCGCGTGAAGCTCTACTCGAAAGGCTCAGGTCGTTGGGAGAAGTCGGGCGGCGAAGCGGCCAAGTTTGGTTTGACCACGACCGAGCTGCTCGAAATTATCAACCGTCTGAAAGAGGCGGGCCGCATCGACATGCTGCGGCTGCTGCACTTTCACATCGGCTCGCAGCTTACCGATATCAAGCGCATCAAGAACCAAGGTCCACCAGATGAAAGTACCGATCGATTTACTCGACGTGGGCGGCGGCATGGCGGTCGATTATGACGGCTCGAAGACGGCGTTTGATTCATCCGCGAACTACACGGCGCAGGAGTTTGCCAACGACGTCATCTACACGATCAAGCAGGTCTGTGATGATGAGAACGTGCCGCACCCGACCATCATTCAGGAATCGGGTCGCTTTCTCTCGGCGTATCACGCCATCCTGGTGACAAATGTTCTGGAAGAAATTGAAACCGTCGTTGAAGACATTACCCCGATCGAACTCGATGAAGATGATCCACAGGTGGTGATCGAGTTAAGCGAGTTGCGCGAGGCGATCACCATCAAGAATTATCGCGAGTACTATCACGACGCGCTCGAGCACCGCGAAGAATTATTCACGCTCTTCAATCTCGGTTTGATCTCGCTGGAGGATCGCGCCAAGGGAGAAGTGCTTTTCTGGGATGTTTGCGAAAGCGCCGATCGTTATGCGCAGCATTCCAAATACGTGCCGGAAGAATTCGGCGAACTCCGCAAGCTCCTGTGCGCGAAGTA
>QHOZ01000042.1:0-3188 GCA_003219495.1 Verrucomicrobiota bacterium
CATCGCAAGATCGGCATCAGACGACGTTCAGTCCCGCTGCGCGGAATCGTGCGAGAGCCAGCTCGATCGTTTCAGTCGAGGGCGGCTCGGCGTCGCGCATCTTGTATTCCATTCCGAGTTTCTCCCATTTGAAGCGACCCATTTGGTGAAACGGCAAAACATCGACGCGTTGAACGTTTCCAAGTTCGGCCGCGAATTCCGCCATTCGTCCAATTTCATCCAAATTGTCCGTCCAACCGGGCACGATCACGAACCGGATCCAGACCGGATGTTTTCGCGCCGCGAGCCGTCGCGCGAACTCATGCACCGGCGCGTTGTCCATACTCGTTAGGCGCTTGTGCAAGTCGCGGTCGATCGCTTTGAGCCCGAGCATGACCAGATCAATGCTCTCGAGGTCTTTATCGGTCAGGCGATCGCCGAAATAACCATTGGTCTCGAGATCGGTATGGACACCGAGTTCTTTGACCTTCGGAAAAAGCCTCGCCAGGAAGCGATACTGCAACAACGGCTCGCCGCCGCTGATCGTTAGGCCGCCCTTCATTGTTCGCAGGCTGTTGCGATATTGGCTCACAACGTCAACCGCGCGTTCGAGCGCCACCGGCGTTCCGTTGCTCGACTTCCACGTGTCCGGATTGTGACAGAAGACGCATCTGAACTGGCAGCCGCTCAACCACGCCACGAGTCGAACGCCCGGCCCATCGACGGCCGATCCGGTCGTGAATGAGTGAAAGAATCCCCAGTCGCCGCTTTCGATTGCGGAACGAATGTCCGTCTCTTCTAATTTTTGCGCCGACCCGATCCGGAAATCGAACGGGCTGCCGATCGGCGGAGCTTCCGGCGCGAGCGCTGCCAGCTTCATGCGATTTAGTTCGCGCCGTGAAACGTGCGATTGATCACGTCCATCTGCTGGTCGCGCGTGAGACGAACAAAATTAACCGCGTAACCGGAAACGCGAATCGTGAGCGTCGGATATTTTTCCGGGTGCTCCATCGCATCCAACAACGTCTCGCGATTGAGCACGTTGATGTTCATGTGGTAGCCGGTGACTCCGAAGAACGCGTCCATGATGCTCACCAGATTGTCGATCTGTTCGGGCGCGGTGCGGCCGAGCCCCATCGGCACCATCGATGTCGTCAATGAAATCCCGTCCTGCGCATCGCGATACGGAATTTTCGCGACCGATGCGGCCGAGGCCATGATTCCGTGTGAATCGCGACCATGCATCGGATTTGCGCCGGGCGCGAATGGTTCGCCTTTGCGGCGGCCGTCGGGAGTGTGACCGGTGTTCTTTCCGTAAACGACATTTGAAGTGATCGTGAGCACGGACTGGGTGTGAAGCGCGTTGCGATAGGTCGGATGCTTTCGCAATTTGTTCATGAACATCGACACGACCGTGGCCGCGATTTGATCGACCCGATTGTCATTGTTGCCGAACTTTGGAAAATCGCCTTCGGTCTGATAATCGACGATTAAGCCGGTCTCATCGCGAACCACTTTCACTTTCGCGTAACGAATCGCCGACAAACTGTCCGCCACGACGGACAATCCCGCGATTCCGAAAGCCATCGTTCGCACCGGCGCGTAATCGTGCAGCGCCATCTCGATCCGCTCATAAGAATATTTGTCGTGCATGTAATGAATCACGTTCATCGCGTTCACGTAGACGTGGGCCAGCCAATCCATCATGTGCTCGAATTTTCCCGCGATGTCGTCGAACTCGAGATACTCGCCCTGCGCCGGCTCAAATTTCGGGGCGATTTGTTTCCCCGTGAGCTCGTCGCGTCCGCCGTTGATCGCAAAGAGCAGACACTTCGCAAGATTCGCTCGCGCGCCAAAAAACTGCATTTGTTTGCCCATCAACATTGGCGAAACGCAACAGGCAATTGCGCCATCATCTCCCCACGCGCCGCGCATCAATGAATCGCTCTCGAATTGCAGCGCGCTGCTTTCGATTGCGACTTTCGCGGCGTACTTGCGGAAGTTGTCCGGCAACCGCGGCGAATACCAAATGGTCAGGTTCGGCTCCGGCGCGGGATCGATATTTTTCAGGGTGTGAAGAAATCGGAAACTTGTTTTGGTGACAAGCGGACGGCCGTCATCTCCCATGCCGGCAATCGATTCCGTGACCCACGTCGGATCGCCTGCGAAAAGATCGTCGTATTCCGGCGTGCGCAAAAATCGCACAATGCGGAGCTTGATCACGAAATCATCGATAATTTCCTGGGCGTGCTCCTCGGTCAGTTTTTCTTCCGCGAGATCGCGCTCGAAATAAATATCGAGAAATGTCGACACGCGGCCTAACGACATCGCCGCTCCGTTTTGTTCTTTCACCGCCGCGAGGTAAGCGAAGTAGAGCCATTGCACTGCTTCCTTCGCAGTTTTCGCCGGACCGGAAATGTCGAAGCCGTAATTTTTCGCCATTTCCTGCAACTCGCCGAGCGCGCGGATTTGCTCGCTCAGCTCCTCGCGATCGCGAATGATGTCTTCAGTCGACATCTTCGAATCGAGCGACGCTCTCTCGCGTTCCTTTGCTTTGACTAAACGCGCAACGCCGTAAAGAGGAACACGCCGATAATCTCCGATGATTCGCCCACGGCCATACGCATCGGGCAAACCAGTCAGAATATGAGAGCTACGACATGCGCGAATGTCCGCGGTGTAGGCATCGAACACGCCGTCGTTATGCGTTTTGCGATATTTCGTGAACGCTTCGACAACCGCCGGCGGCGCTTCGTATCCATAAGTCTTCAACGAGGTGAGCACCATGCGGAAGCCACCGTTGGGCATGATCGCGCGTTTGAGCGGCGCGTCAGTCTGCAGGCCGACGATGACTTCGTTCTCTTTGTCGATGTAACCGGGCGCGTGCGCGGTGATCGAGCTCGGGATCAACGAAACATCGAGCACGCTTTTCTTGCGTTCCTCGACAAACAAGTCCGTCAGTTTTTTCCAGATCCCTTTTGTTCGTGCGGTTGCCGGCGCGAGAAACGAATCGTCGCCCTCGTTCGGCGTGTAATTGGATTGGAGAAACCAGCGCACGTTGATGTCGCGTTGCCACAAACCCGGTTTGAATCCGCGCCACGCTTCTTTCGTGTCGGGCAATGGTGGCGGTGATTTTTTCTCCGCCGATTTCTTTTCTGGTTTTGTCAGGACTTCTGTTGCCATCTCGCTCGCGTAAACGCGCCTCCGGT
>QHOZ01000042.1:3224-4532 GCA_003219495.1 Verrucomicrobiota bacterium
AAGCGTGAGGTTTTGCGCCAATCCCGCTTCGCTTGTTTCCTTATACTTCGCGTTCATGTCCTTGCCCGTGTCGGCCAGCGTTTTGATCGTTGTGTCGAGATCAACGCGATGCCGTGATGCGATCTCGTTGGTGGCGATCAGGAACGCGGTCCACGCTTTCACCGCTCCGAAGGCGCAACGCTCGATGCACGGAACCTGTACATAACCGGCCACGGGATCGCACGTCATGCCGAGGTGATGCTCGAGGGCGGACTCGGCTGCGTTCTCGAGAACTTGAGGAGTGCTGTCCATGACTTGCGCGATAAACGCCGCCGCCATCGCCGAAGCGACGCCGATTTCCGACTGACAGCCACCTTCCGCGGCGGCGAGCGTTGCGTTGTGTTTGCACAAGTAACCGATGGCTAAACCGGCGAGCAGACCTTCACGCACTTTGTCCTGCGACAATGCTCGCGGACTATTGACGAGCGCGTAGACAATGGCTGGCATTACACCGGCCGAACCGCCCGTCGGCGCGGTGATGACCAAATGGCCGCGCGCGTTTTCCTCAGACGCAGCGAGTGCGAAAGCCGAGACCATCGCAATCGCTTTATCGCTTTGATATTTGTCGTCTTGAGCGCGCTCGTAAACCGTCGCCGCTTTCGATTGCAACTTGATCGGCCCGGGCAGAACTCCTTCCTTCACTGCGAGGCCAGACTTCACTGTCGCGAGCATCGCGTTGCCGATCTTGTCGAGGAATTCATTGATTTGTTCCTCGGTTTTCCCGGAGACCGCGATCTCATTCGCCATGATGACTTGCGCAATGGAAAGATTGTTTTTCTCCGCGTGTTGACGAAGCTCTTTCATCGTCTGGTAAGGATATTTGGGCTGACCTTTCTTCGGTGGCGTGTAGCCCTTCCACTCGATGAACCCGCCGCCGACGGAATAATATTCCTGCTCGAAGATCGGCTTGTCGCCGCCCATGAGCTTGCAGGTCATGGTGTTCGCGTGCTTGAAATCGCCTTTGGTTGCGTCATAGACGACGTCCGCCAGCGATAGATTGAATGTCTTGTCGCCCAGCTTAACCGGATACGTCTGTTCCGGCTTCTCTTTCATCTCGTCGAGAAAGAGAGGATCGACAGTCGCCGGTTCCTTTCCCAACAAACCTGCGAGCGCCGCGCGTTCAGTGCCGTGACCTTTCCCAGTCGCGCTCAAGCTGCCGAACAAGTGCACCTTTAAACCCGTTGCCTTGGCCAGTTGGTCGGCCGGCAATTTTGTGCAGCGCTGATAGAAGTCATAAGTGATCCGCATCGGCCCGCTCGTGTGCGAGCT
>QHOZ01000218.1 GCA_003219495.1 Verrucomicrobiota bacterium
CGCGGGCGCGGTTCCGCAGAATTGGAATCACAAGAATCAGCGCGATGGCAAAGACCGGCACCGCGACAAACAACCCATACCAGCCCGGACCCGGTTCATCGCCGCGCGGATGCGGACTTAACGACGCGATTCCAACGGCAACGATCCCCGCATAAACCGCACCGGTCATCCACCAATCGCGATATAAACCTGATGCGCGCGCGAATTCTTTGAAGGCGAAGATCGCGAGCAGCGTGACGCCGATGATTGTTGGAATGCGTCCGAGGAAAACAACGATCAGTCCGATTCCGGCCATAAAGATCCACGACCAGTAGGTTCGAAACATTGAGGCGGTTTCTTTTCGCAAAACGAAACGCAGAAATCCGAGAACGGCGCCGCCAACTACGAGCGACACGAGAACGATTACGAAGTAAGCGCGAAAAACTGGATCGTGTAGCGCGATCTGCGGCGACATCACCGCTTATCTTGCAGCGCAGCGGTGATTCGTTTCAAGCGAACAACGATTGTTTGAAGGCAGCCGCCAATAATGATGACGCACGTTAAATCGAGGATCGAGAAACGCTCCGGCTGTCGCTGGAGTAAAAACGTTAGCCACGCGCCGATGCTGAGCGCGACCATTCGCCACGGTTTTGACATCACTCCGCCAAACTGGCGTCGACCGCCAAGTGCTTGTCCGAACAAGCCGACGTACGCGGTCAGCACGGCGAAGATCGCGGCCCAATATCCACAAAGTGTATGCATCCAAACACTGTGCGCGGCGCCGACAAAAATGATGACGTCGGAAATGCGATCCGGCAGATCGTTCAGAATTTCACCGCGCCGACTCGCCTTGTTCGCCGCGACCGCGACCATCCCGTCGAGCATGTTGAACCAAAGTCGCAAACAACAAAACAACGGCGCGATAATCAGCAGCCACCGCATTTCTCCCGATTTCCAAAAAGAAATCGCCGCGATCGCCGCCGCTAAGATCGACAAATACGAAATCGTGTCCGGATGAATTCCGTTACGCACGCAAAACTGCGCCGCCGCATCCGCCGTTCGACGGAATGCCGCGGCAATCGGCCGGCGCGATATCGGTGCGTAGTCGGAGGACACAGAGGTCTAGCAATTCCTAGCCTGGAAGGTACTCGTAGAACAAATACCAATTACCGCGAATGTGTCGGTAAACCTTCACCACGTCTCTTGTCGGCGGACGTTTATATCCGTCCAGACTCTCAGCCAGATTCTGAGGCGCAGATTCGAGGTAAGCGTATCCTTTCGTCACGTCGTCTGAAACGGCCGAACCGATCCCCCAGTAGAGGAAATCTATTTCGGCTTGCGACCAGGCTGAAAAACCGCGCGGAACCCGAACTTCACGGAGCAGTCGCCGGTACTCGTTGATACGCTCCGTTGAAACGCCAATCGTCGTCGGATCTTGCGGATCGGTCCAGTCGGTATCGACTCGCGTCAGTCCCTTGTCTTTCTTCACCATCTCCACGAGCTGATTCAAAGTCGCTTCGTGTTTCTCATAATTCGTCAGCAACTGTTGATCGGGTGGCGGCTTGTCGCGCTGCTCAATCTTCCAATCCATTCCCGCGAGACCCGACGATACGACCAGAATCGCGGTCACACTCGCGATCGCTTTTCCGACTTTAGTAAATCGGCGTCACCAGTGAAAGAATAGCAATGCAAAGATCGATCCAAACACTGCTCCGAGAATTGCTCCCGAAGGAACCGTAGGCATGATCAAGAATGCAACCGCGAGGTCGTTACCCCCGCCAAACAACGTTGCGACAAACAGACCGAAGATCGCTCCGATTAACGTCCCCGCTATTGCGCCAACAATCCCGACCAGGATGCGTATCGCGGTTCTCACAGTTACTCTTCGCGCGAAGACTAACTAACCTTTCAGCAAGTCCATCATTTGTTTGGCGAGCTTCGGGCCGGTTCCGCTTTCTTCGTGTTTGAAATAAACGAAGGCGTCTTTCCAATTCGATGTTTGTTCGCGAACAAACTCGGACCACTTCTGAACGTCGGCATCTGTGTAATCAGGGCGCCGCAATCGAAGATAACCGTAATCGGCGGTGATTTTCATTGGCGTGGCAAGATCGTCGGTGTCGGCGATGCAGAGGGAAATGTTTCGCGACTTGAGCAGGTCAAAGGTTTCATCGTCGAACCACGAATCGTGGCGGAATTCAAACGCGGCGCGCATGTCGGGGAATTCGCGCAGAAATGAGCTCAAGAGGTCGGCGTCTTTCTTGAAAGTCGGCGGCAACTGAAAGAGCACCGGCCCTAATCGTTCCCCCAGCCCGCTCACAACTTTGCAAAAGTATTCTACGGAATCGGAGCAATCCTTCAGTTTCGACCAATGCGTGATCTTTTGCGGCGCTTTGAGCGCGAACCGGAATTTTTCAGGCGTTTGCGCTTTCCAGTTGTCGATCGTTTTCGGCGCGGGAATGCGATGAAACGTGTAATTGATCTCCGTGGTCGTGAATCGCTCGGCGTAGTAAGGCAACATTTTGGCGGTGGACAAATCTTCCGGATAAAAATTCCCTTTCCATTCGGCGTACTGGAAACCGGAGGTGCCGATCCAAGTGCTCATTGTCGATCTTGCTCTAAAGCACGCCGACGGCGCGTGAGATGAGGAGAATCACAATGCTGAGCGAAATGAAAACCTGGATCATCGCGAGCACTTTGGCCCAGCGCGCAAGCAACGGAGCGTCGGTCGGCCCGAAGGTGGAGCTTTGCGTGAAAGCGACAAAGAGATAATCGACAAAGCGCGGCCGCCATTTCATGCATTCAAATTGCACGCGCTCGTCGCGCGGAACTTGCATTTGGGGAAAAAGAAAACTCGTGCTGCCGAACTTGTTTTCTTCATGACGCCTGGTCGAGCCGCCGCCATCGAGCCGCCAATACCAAAGCGCGAACACGATCACGTTGGTTAGCCAAAGCAGGCCGCCCGAACGTAAAAGCGCAAGCGGATCCTCCCGATGCGATGGGAGCGCGCGGACCAGCAGCAGGACGGAACCGATCAACGCGATGGTCGTGATGCCGTTGATGAGATGTCCGAGGGCGCGATTGAGTGATCGTTTGCCGGTGCGATGGCTGACCATCGTGGGAATGAGCAGAAGAACGATGATGGTGGGCAAAAGCCAAATCGGCCCGAGCACGAGGTTGCTTGGCAATGCGACATAGATTCCGGCGACGGCGAGAAACGCGAGCAATGCCTGCCAGCGCGGCTCCGGTGTGTCGATGTGATGCGGTCGATCGTTCACGCTCGCCGCGAGGATAGACGTTGAAAATGGTCGTGACAAATCCGCCGCGCCGTGAAAGATCGACAACTTCAATCGAACGAAAGGCTCACCATGAACTTTACCAAGAACATCGGCATGCTGTTGTTAGCGATTTATCTGATCCTTGTCGGCCTCGCTACGATCTTCGGACTCGGCGTCGGATACATCGCCGGAATCGTTGCGTTGATCGCGGGAATTTTTATTCTGATCGGGCGTTGACTCGTTAACTGTAGTGGCCGCCGTCTCGGCGGCGTTTCAACAATTTCCGCTGAGGACAGCGGACTCTATAGTTTATTCCACCGGCTCGGTGTCGTGGAGGCGGCCGTAATCAACGGTCAACTGTCGCCGTTCGCCTTTGCTCTCCTGGTAAATCTCGACGAAGCGATGCCCGAATTGAACGTCGCGCCAGCTGTAATCCCTTTGCGTCTGCACTTCCGCCGCGATGACGGGATCGATGCCGACGACCGAGACGAAGAAAAGCGCGCGCTCGGCCTCGAGAGATTCAATCGTCGCGCCGTGCAACGGACTTTGTTCGTCGATCTCGTGCCGCAACGTTAACGCGGCGGGAAAAACGGTGAGCTGATCAAAATGCAATTTGAGATCGTGGAA
>QHOZ01000043.1:0-6244 GCA_003219495.1 Verrucomicrobiota bacterium
AGAGCGCCGAGGGCGGCGGGAATTTCAATGAGATGGAGCGAAACCGGTTGATCGGCGCCAAACATTTCGCCGGCCGCGATTCGGAACAAGAGCGCGTAACCAATCTGCCCGGCGGCGCCAGTGACAGCGACTTTAATCGGAGACTTCATCTTTATTCTTTAGCCACAGTCAGTGGCCGATCAAATCCGTCCGGTTTGCTCCAGCATCTCGCGGATCATTTGCATCCGCCTTTTCTCTTTCGGGCTCGAGCGCAATTGCGAAACGCTGCGTTGCATCCGGCGGGTCCAATTCGAGCTCGTCGCCGTTCCCGGAGCGTTGAAGCGATATTTTCGCGCGAGGAGGTCGGTGATCATCACCATCGCGATCCATGATTCGCTTTTGAAAAGCGCATGCAGCGCCACCGGATAAAAATCGCGCTCGAAATCAATCTGCTCTGTAGCGCGTTTGAAATGCGCGAAGGTTGCGATTTTTTCCAAATCGACACGCGCCTGATCCGAGACCGCGCCGTCGCCGCTGATAGCATCCTCCCACATTGCGCGGAGCGGGGGATGATCATGGGTGCAGTAAGTCGCGACCGATAACCGCTCGTATTCCGAGCCCGGGGTGACGCGGCCATGATAATATTCCCACTGCGGAATTTTAAATCCGGCAATGCCTAACGAGCGCAAACTGGGCCGGACATAATTCGGCACCGTCCCGAGATCTTCGCCGACGACGCGCGCGTTCGCGGATTCCTGAAGCACAGCGCGCAAATATTCTTCGCCCTCGCCGCGATTCGCTTCGCAATTTTCCGGCGTTGAATCCTCGCGCGGATGGAAATGAGGCGCTCGCCCGTCGGTTTTCTCGAGCATCTGATTCCACTCGAGTTCCAGAAATTTTTTGTTCTGCTGCGGTCGCCATGGAAAGGCATAGATCCGGTAAAAGCCGAGGACGTGATCGATCCGGAAAATTTGAAAGCAGTGGCAAATGGCGCGGACGCGTTGCCGCCACCAATCGAAATTCCGGCTTCGCATCTCACGCCAGTTGTAAATCGGGATCCCCCAGTTCTGTCCCCATTTTTGGGTGAACTTGTCGTCTTTAAAATGCGTTTCGGGCGGCGCGCCCCCGCACCAGTCGAGAACGAATTGCTCGCGGTCGGAAAAAACGTCCGCGCTGTAATAGCTGACGCCAAACGGAATGTCTCCCATCAGCGCGACACCGTGCGACTCGGCATACCGTTTCATTTGCGACCATTGCTCGCGCGCAATCCACTGGACGTAGCGGAAAAATTTCTCGCGGCGCTCGAACTCTTTTTTCTTGTCGGGCGATTGTCGATCCAGCCACGACCGCGCGGAATCTACGCTCTGCTGCTCGCGCGGCCATTTGTCCCACGCTTCGGTGTTATCATTTTCTTCCATCAGCGCGCGGAAGAAGGCGTAACCGGTCAGCCAGGCGGATTCCTGTTCGCAAAATCGATCGAATTCTGGCTGACGATCGTGCGATGTGTGCGCCGAGAAATTCGCAAACGCTTTTTCGAGCAATCGGCGTTTCAATTTTTTTACCGCGCCATATCTCACCGGGCCGTGACGGAGCTTCGCAAGATCGACATCCCCAGCGCGGAGTCGAAATCTTCCCGCGTTAAATCTTCCGGCGAACCCGGGGCAAGATGCAGCGTGGTCGGATCGATCGCCGTGGCGCTGATCGCGTTGTAGGGACTGTTGTCGTTGCCGGTTTCATTGATCGGAAGCAATTGCACGACTTTGAATCCCATCTCCGCCGCCCAGTCGACCAACTCGCGCAGTACCGCGACGTCTCCGATTCCCAAATCGTTCTCGCTCCGTAGCCCGAACAACGGCGCAAGAATGCCCGCGATTTTTTTCTCCGGTGACAAATGCATTCCCTCTAATCCTCTGACGGACTAGCCGACCGCTTTGTTTGCAAAAAACGGATTGTGCTTTTTCTCTTCACCGACGCTCGTGATCGGGCCGTGGCCCGGGCAAATGATCGTCTCATCCGGAAGCGTGAATATTTGTTCGCGATTCGTTTGGACGGCGTCTTTGTAGGAAACGTTTCCGCCGCCCATCGAGCCGGCGAAGATTGCGTCGCCGACCACCGCGACTGGTCGCGCGAGTCCGCGGCAGACAAAAGTTATTCCGCCCGGCGAATGGCCCCAGGTCGCGCGAGCTTCGATGTCGATCTTCCCCAGCTGAAAATGTTTTCCCGCGTCGATTTCTCCCGCGTCGGGAACAGGCTCAAGCGCCGGCGCAAAAACTTCGGCGCCGGTCTCCTTTCGCAGTCGCGGCAGATCGGCCACGTGATCCGGATGCGCGTGCGTGAGCAAAATCATTTTGATGCTGAGATTTTCTTTCGTCGCGAGCTTCAACATCGGCGCGCAGTCCGCGCCGGTGTCGAAAGCCACCGCGTGCTTCGTCTCCGGGTCCCAAAGTAGATATGCATTCACCAGCATCCCGCCGTAGCTGGTGTTGAACTGCGCCAATCCTTCGAAATTTTCCAGCGCGTCCGGCCGCCATTTATTTTGCGCAAGCTCAATCAGCGCGCCGGCACTGAGGTTTAGCGCCGGCGCGATCGCGCGCAAAGTCGCTTCGTCAAAATCGCCGCCGCGCGTTTTACGAATCGCATCAATGCCTACGCCGGATTTTTTCGCGAGCTCGCTGTCGGAAATACCGAGGCCGCGCTGTGCCTTGCTCACGATATCGCTCACGTTGTCTTCGAGATCGATCATCATTTTGATTCGTCAGCGCGAAACCGCCTGCGCGTGTTGATCGCAGCGCAAATCGGGAAACGTTCCGCGGACGAATTTTTCAAACTCCTTGGCCACGTCGGCAACGGCCAGCGATTTGCCGGTTTCTTTTTCAATCGAGGTCATCATGACATTTGAAATTCCGCAAGGAACGATGTGCGCGAAGGCCGAGAGATCGCCGCAGACGTTCAGCGCGAAGCCGTGCATCGTGACCCAATGCCGGACGCCGACGCCGATTGACGCGATCTTGCGCTGGTCGATCCAAACTCCGGTTAAACCCTCGCGGCGTGTCGCGGAAAGATCGTAACGCGCGAGAAAATCGATCACGGTTTGTTCGAGCCAGCGCAGGTATTTGTGCAAATCCTGACCGCATCGATGAAGATCGACAATTGGATAGCACATCAGTTGTCCCGGACCGTGATAGGTCGCCTGGCCGCCGCGATTGATCGCGAAAAGCGGATGCGGCAAATGGCCTGCGCCTAACAAACTCGATTTATCGGGCGTGCGCCCGATCGTGTAAACCGGCTCGTGCTCGAGCAAAAGAATTTCATCCGTCGCATCGCGATCTTTGCTTTTCTTCGTGACGATTTCTTCCTGAAGCGCAAGCGCATCGGCAAAACTCATCCGGCCGAGCCAACGCACGCTAAGATCAGCAGCGATCATATTTGTTTCGCTCCGGGAATTCCCATGCGCGCTGTTTCCTGCGCGCGCAGATGCGTGAGACCAATCGCGAGCGCGTCCGCAGCATCATTGTCGGGCGTTTCGGTCAAACCAAGGAGCGCGCGCACCATGAACGCGACCTGATTTTTTCCCGCGCCGCCACGGCCAACCGTTGCCTGTTTGATTCGCGTCGGCGGATATTCGAAGACTGGCAATCCACTTTCCGCGGCGGCGAGGATGGCCGCGCCGCGCGCCGCGCCGAGCAGGATCGCGGTCTTGTGACTCTGCACGAAGATCACCGATTCGAGCGCGCAACAATCCGGTTCGTGTTCGCGAATCAATTGCGCGAGCTGGTCCCGGATCGCGACGAGACACGAAGAGGAACGCAGTTTTTGCGGGTTGTGGATCGTTCCGAAATAGAGCGCACGCGCTTTGCCATTGTTTGCATCGACAATCGCGACGCCGGTGCTGCGAAGCGAAGCGTCAATGGCGAGCACGCGCATGTCAGTGAGTGAGGCCGAGCGCGAGAAAAACAGCCCCGGCAATTCCAAAGAGCAAACTCACTAACCAAAAGCGCCGCTTCTTGGTAAGCGCGGAGATCGCCGCGATCGCAATTGCGATCTGAAACATGGTTACGCCGCGGGCGAGAATTTCGTGCTGATGAAAATTCGACTTGGCCTCCGATTGCTTGTGCTCGGCCTCGGCCTTGATTTCCTCCTGCTCCTTTTCGTAACGATCCCGCTTTTGCGCGTCGGCTTCGTTCGGCGTGGAAGCGAGCCCGATCTTCGCGTCTAGCACGGACGCTTTGATGCTTTTGGCCTGGTAGTAACTCCATTGATCGGACGCTTCGATTTGACTCATCATCGCTTCGTTCGCGTGCTTGCCAGAGAGCAAACCGGCAATCGCCGCGAGGACGGCGAGGATCGCAGTACTGAGGGCGACCCACGAAATCCAGGTTTCACCACTGTGCGCCGCGTGGTGATGAATTTCTTCGTGTAAATTTTCGAGTGGAACTTCCGCCTCTTCCATTCGCGTCACTCTAAGATCGACATCTTTGCGTTCAAGACGGAATCGACAATCGGAGTAGGAGGGTCTTAATTCAACGCTTCGATGAAATTGCGTCTTACCTCTCTCGCTTTCGTTCTCCTTGCGCTCGCGGCGTGCAAACGCGAATCCGAGATCAAGGTTTATCGCGTTTCCAAAGCGCCGCTGGAAGAACCGGAGGCCGGACCGAACGCGGCGATGCCCGCGAACGCGCCGTCGCCATCGATGCCCGGCGGAATGGGCATGGGAACAGCAACGACCGCGCGCGATTCGACCACGCCGCAAATTAAATGGACCAAACCCGAAACGTGGAGCGACGTGCCGCCTTCATCGATGCGTTACGCTGGCGACAACAATTGCAATTGCCGCCGATGAGCCCGGCCGCGATCGCGACTCAAGTTGCACCGTTGCAAACTGAATCGGGAACTTTTGCGAGCACGGATATCGCGGGACCGGGTGCGCGCACGCTTGCCGCGTGGACCCGCCGCGACGGACGCGTTTGGTTTTTCAAAGCAACGGGTCCCGGTTCCGCTGTCGAAAAAGAAAAGCCGAACTTCGTGAAATTTATTCAATCGGTCCGATTTTAGAAACGATGCCGCGCAAGATTATCGATCTATTCACCTCGTTGAAGCTGACGATTGTTTGTCTCGGCGCCGGAATGGTTTTGATTTTCGCCGGCTCAATCGCGCAAGTGCATCTCGGGATTCACGAAGCTCAGCAGCGTTATTTTCAGAGTTGGCTGGTCTGGTGGCCGCCGGAGGGTCATGGATTTAGCCTTCCGATTTTTCCCGGCGGACATTTAATCGGCGCGGTGCTGCTGATTAATCTGATCTCGGCGCACACGAAACGTTTTCGCAGGAGCTGGCGCAAGCTCGGGATCCATCTCACGCACGCCGGTCTCATCATCATGCTCGCGGGCGGGCTTTTCACTGATTTGTTCGCGGTGGAAAGTCACATGCGCCTGACGCGCGGCGACGCGAGAAACTATTCCGAAGATCAACGGCGCGCGGAGCTGGCAGTGATCGACACGAGCGATAACGAGCTCGATCAGGTCACGGCCATTCCCGAATCGGTTCTCAAACCCAATCGCACGATCGATCACTGGAGTTTGCCGTTTCGCATCGTGATCAAAAATTTTTACCAGAACTCGCGGCTCCGAATGTTGAGCGAAGCGGGAGCGAAGGCGCGTCCGATCGCAACGCAAGGGCCGGGCGCGATGATCGCGGTCGAGCCGGCGCCGATTGCGACCGCGCAGGATGAGCGCGACGTGCCGAGCGCTGCGATCGAGATCGTTCCGAAAGACAGCGGCAACTCGTTAGGCACGTGGCTCGTTTCCGACGCGCTCGGCGCGCCGCAAACATTTTCCTGCGGCGGACGCGTCTGGAAAATCGCGATGCGCACCGCGCGCTACTACAAGCCCTACACGGTCACGCTACAAAAATTCACGCATGAACGTTATGCCGGCACCGAGATTCCAAAGAATTTCGCAAGCAAGGTAACGTTGATCGATCCGGAGCGCTCGGTGAAACGCGATGTGCTTATCTATATGAATCATCCGCTGCGCTATCGCGGCGAAACTTACTATCAGGCCGGATTCGAGCCGGGCGATACCGCCACGGTCCTGCAAGCCGTGCGCAATCCGAGTTTTCTCGCGCCTTACGTGGCGTGCGTTATCGTCGCGGCGGGATTGCTCGTGCAATTCGGATTTCATCTCGTCGGGTTTGCCCGACGACAACGAACGGCCGCAACATGAAGCGATTTCTTCCCTGGATTGTTTTGGGCGTAATGATCGTTTGGATC
>QHOZ01000043.1:6265-9381 GCA_003219495.1 Verrucomicrobiota bacterium
CGAAGTTCGGAAAACTTCCGGTGCAAGTCGGCGGGCGGGTGAAACCGCTCGATACCGTCGCGCGCAATTCGCTGCTCATCATTCACGGCAAACAGGAGCTCGTGCTGAATGACGGTCCAACCTTGAGCGCGATTGAATGGCTCCGCGATGTTTTGTTCAACGCGCCGGTTGCGGATCAATATCAGGTTTTCGTCGTTCAAAACGACGAAGTGCTCGGATTGTTCGGCTGGCAACAGAGTCAGCGAAAATATTTCAGCTTCGAGGAGTTCGCGCCCTTCCTTCAACAAGTCGGAGAGCAAGGCGATCAAGCGGACAAGCTCGAAGGGGTTCAGCGTTCCGCGTTTCAAACCGCGATTTTGAATTTGCGAAACGCGCTCACGCTTTATCAGCGGCTGAAAAACAGCGTGAAGATTGAAGGCAGCCAGAATTACGCCGGCGAGTTGCAATTTTACATCGGAGCGGTGCCGGATGCCGCTCACGCCGCACACCAACACCAGCAAGGAGAACAGTTCGACGACGAGAAACTGAATGAAGTCGTCGAGCTGCTTCAAAATTACGAAAAACTTTCCGAGATGGCGTACATCCTCGCGGTTCCGCCGGCCGATGGGAGCAGTGACTGGCACTCGATCGGCGATAGCTTGCTTCACTCGGTCGCGACCGGCCGCATTGATTCCGTCGTCAAAGAATACGCGCTAATGGGCGACGACTGCCGCGCAAAAAATCACGCCGGCTTCAACGAACATGTCGATCTTGCGATGCAATTTTTCGCGCGCGAACAGCCGAACGCGGTGAAGCGCGCATCGTTCGAATC
Organism: Verrucomicrobiota bacterium; assembly: GCA_003219495.1. The sequence goes on from QHOZ01000043.1 coordinate 7,077, forward strand.
CTTGTTCAATCGCCTCCAGCCATTCAGCCAAAGCATGGCGATTTATGTGCTCGCGTTTCTCCTCGCGTGCACGTCATGGCTCGGTTGGAGCCGAACCCTGAATCGTTCCGCGTTTTATTTGCTTCTGCTCGCGCTCGCGATTCATACCTTTGGTTTGTTCTCGCGGATGTATTTGCAGGAACGGCCGCCGGTCACAAATCTTTACTCGTCCGCGATCTTCATCGGCTGGGGCGCTGTGATTGTTTCGCTCATTCTCGAACGGATTTATCGTGATGGAATCGGCGCGGCCTGCGCGGGCGGGATCGGTTTCGTCACCTTGATCATCGCGCATCATCTCGCGGGCAGTGGCGACACGTTGGAAATGTTGCAGGCAGTGCTCGACACAAACATCTGGCTCGCGACGCACGTCGTCTGCATCACGATCGGTTACTCGGCAATGTTTCTCGCCGGCATGCTCGCGATCATCTACGTCGTGCGCGGTGTCTTCACGCGTTCGCTGACAAAGCCAACCGCGGATTCGCTCACGCGCATGACTTATGGCGTTGTTTGTTTCGCAACCCTGTTCAGTTTCGTCGGCACGGTGCTCGGCGGAATCTGGGCCGATCAATCATGGGGACGGTTCTGGGGTTGGGACCCGAAAGAAAACGGCGCGGTGCTGATCGTTCTCTGGTGCGCGATCATTTTGCACGCGCGCTGGGGCGGATTCATTCGCCAACGCGGATTGATGGTGATGGCCATCTTCGGAAATATCGTGACCAGTTTCTCGTGGTTCGGCGTGAACATGCTCGGCGTCGGTCTGCATTCGTATGGGTTCATGCAGAAGGCTTTTCCGTGGCTGCTTGGCTTCATGATTAGCCAACTGGCGCTGATCACGGCCGCGAGTTTGCCATTGGAATACTGGCGAAGCTTCAGCACGAACGCCGGGGCGGAGGGTGACGATCCGCTGCCTGCTTCGAGCGCAGTCTAATTCCCCCTCGCAAAGCGCAACCAAAACGCGCTACAATGGTTTCATCATTGAGGTCGTTATGAAAAAGCTTTGCGCAATTGCCATCAGCGCGCTGATTTGCTCCGCTCTCCCGGCATTTGCCGGCGGCGGCAATCATGGCGGCGGCGGCAGCGTGTCCATTTCGGGAGGCCATCACAGTTCTTCCGCGCCCGCGCCGGCTGCGGCAACAGCGGTCGGGCCGCGTTTCGCTGGAACGGGTCGTGGAACCGCACAAGGCGCGCGGCCGATGTCGATCTATCGCCCGACGGTTACTTACAAAAATGGCCAGCGCACGTTGACTTATCCGGCGGTTGGAATTTCGAATGCGCCCCGTCACGCACATTCCAATCTCGCCAGGAATTCAAACGCCGCGACGATTAGTCAGACCGGCAATCTGCGCGCCAACGCGCGAAATCAGCAATTCAACGGCACCAACTTGCGCCCCGGCCGCAATGCGCAACGCGCCGGCGCGCTCAATCTTCGTTCAGGTAATAAGCTCGATCCGCAATCGTCCGCGCGTTTGCGTCATTGGGGCGGGAACGTTTCCAACACGACTCAGGCGCATCAAAATCACTGGAACAATTGCCATCACCATCACGATCACCACTGGTGGCATAATCACTGTGCCGCTTTCATCTTCTGGGATTGGGGCTGGTGGGGTTGGTGGGATGGCTGGTGGTACCCGGCATGGGGTTACGACCCGTATTCGTATTACGGCTACAACGAACCGATTTACGGCTACGGCGATCTTTCGCCCGAACAAATTATCGCCAGCGTCCAGGTCGCGTTACAGCAGCAAGGTTATTACGGTTACGGGATCGACGGCCAAATGGGTCCGCAAACGCGCGCCGCGATCGGACAATATCAAGCCGATCATCGACTCCCGGTCACGTACGGCATCGATCCGGCAACGCTCGGTTCGCTGGGCGTGATGCACTGATTCGTTTGCACCGCGCGCCGATCTGGCGTTGAAAGTGGCGTGGACAATTCGCCCGCGCCGCAAAAAGAAAAACGCAGCCGCGTTAGCGCCGGGTTGCTCATGTTTCGAGGCGCAAAAGATTCATTCGAGGTTTTGCTCGCTCATCCCGGCGGACCCTTCTTTCGCAACAAAGACGACGGCGTCTGGACAATTCCGAAAGGCGAAGTGCAACCGGACGAGGATTTCCTGACCCGCGCGCAGATTGAGTTTGAGGAAGAGACTGGAACAAAACCTTTCGGAAACTTCGTCCCGCTCGGCTCAATCAAACAAAAGGGCGGCAAGACCGTTCATGCGTGGGCGTTCGAAGGCGATCTGCCGCCAGACTTTCAACTCAAGTCGAA
>QHOZ01000044.1:0-5074 GCA_003219495.1 Verrucomicrobiota bacterium
CCAGAGCCCCCGGTTGCCACGCTCCAAAGAATGATGGCGGTGCCAATGATTATCCACCGCGAAAACCGGTCGGCAAGAAATCCGAGAAGGGGCGCTGAAATCATGTAGGTCAGCAAAAACGCCGACCCGAGAAACCCTGTGTCTCTCATTGCATTGGGGTCGCCGGGCGCGAAGAACGTCGCCCGAATCCACGGCTCGACCGCAGCCCGGACTTGCCGATCGATGTAGTTAAAAAGATTGATCGCCAGCAACAGCGCGAGTGCAGAGCGGCCGCCGGGAACGAGACGGTCTTTGGTTTCCATCGCCAATTGTCGATTGGCAGATAGATGCCCGCGGGCTACTTGTAAACCATAAACGATGCCTGACATGTCCGCCGGTGAGCGCGTGCTCAATTTTTTTGCCCGGCCGCTCGTCCGTATCTTCTACCGAGTCCGCGCTTTAGGACTGGAGCAACTGCCGGAGGGCGGTTTTCTCCTTTTACCAAATCACATCACATGGGTCGACGCGCTTGTTCTCCAACTCGCCTCCCCGCGGCCGATTCGTTACATCATCGATCAGGAATTTTATCACAAGCTGGCACTGAAACCTTTTCTGCGCGCGGTTGGCTGTATTCCAATTGATTCGCGCAAGGCGCGATCCGCGATTCGCGCTGCGACCGAGCAAATCGCGGCCGGCGAAATCGTTTGTCTGTTTCCCGAAGGACAGCTGACGCGATCCGGAACGCTTCTGCGTCTGCGGCGCGGTTACGAGCTCATCGCGCAACACGCGAACGCGAAAGTTGTCCCCGTTTGGCTCGATCGACTGTGGGGGTCGATCTTTTCCTTCCAGGGCGGGAAATTTTTCGCGAAATGGCCGAAAGAAATTCCGTATCGCGTTACGGTCGCATTCGGAAAGCCGATTAAGCCGAATGCGGCCGACATCGCGACGGTGCGGGAAGAACTTCTCAAGCTTGGCGAATATTGTTACAGCCGCCGGCCGGCATTAGATCGACATCTTGCGGAAGTTTGCGTGCGCGGATTGAAACGGCGACGCTTCAGCACCGCCGTCATCGACGGAATGGACCACAGCAAATTGGGACGCGCGAAGTTGCTCGGCGCCGCGGCCGCATTCAGTCGTTTCTTGCGAAAGGAATTTCCCGATCCGCGGATCGCGATCGTGTTGCCGGCAAGCAAAGGTTCGATGCTGGCAAACCTCGCGGTCACGCTCGCCGGCAAAGTTCCCGTTGATTTGAATTTCACGATGGGCCGCGCCGCAAACGAGTTCTGCTGTCAACGCGCGGAATTGCAGGTCGCGATTTCGGCGGCCGCATTCATGGGGCGGGTAAAAGATTTTCCCTGGCCAGAACGGGTCCTGAAACTGGAGGAATTGCTTCCGCAGCTAAAACCGAGAATTCTTTTTTGGTGGATGCTGGCGATCTTTTGTCCGACGCCGCTCTTGCTACGGCTTCTTCAAGTTCCAAAAAAAGGCGGGCACGCGGAGGCGAGTTTGCTTTTCACTAGTGGCAGCACGGGCGATCCAAAAGGCGTGGTGCTAATCCATCGCAACATCGTCGGAAACGTTTCCCAGTTTCGCGAGCTGCTCGACGCCACGCGCAATGACGCGATCCTCGCCTCGCTCCCCTTTTTCCACAGCTTCGGTGCGACTGTCACACTTTGGTATCCGTTGATCGAAGGCGTGCGCATTGTCACTTATCCCACGCCGCTCGAAGTCGCGTCGAATGCGGCCCTGATCGAGAAATACAAACTCACGCTCCTGCTCGCGACGCCGACATTTCTGCGCGGCTATTTGCGCAAAGCTCAGCCGGAACAATTGCGTTCGCTCCGCCTCATCATTACCGGCGCCGAAAAATTGCCGGTCGATCTCGCGAAAACTTTCGAGGAGCGATTCAACCAGCGCGTGTTTGAAGGTTACGGCCTTACCGAGACTTCGCCCGTCGTCAGCGTGAATCTGCCCGATCCGAAGCCGCGGCGTCCGGGCGAAGAAGTTCAACCCTCGAGTCGCTTAGGCTCGGTCGGCAAAATGGCTCCCGGAATCGCGGCCGAGATTCGCGAACCGGAAACCGACGCCAAACTTTCGCTTCATGAAACGGGAATGGTTTGGTTCCGCGGCGTCAATATTTTCGAAGGTTACCTTGGCGACGAAACGCGCACCGCTGAAGTTTTGCGCGACGGCTGGCTGAAAACCGGGGACATCGGGCGCTTCGACGAAGACGGATTTCTTTACATCGAAGGCCGTTTGTCGCGGTTCTCGAAAATTGGCGGTGAAATGGTGCCGCACGAAGCGATTGAACAAAAGATCATCGATGTTCTCGGTCTGGCCGGCCGCGACGAACGCGTAATGGCAATCATGGGCGTGCAAGACCAAGCCAAAGGCGAAGCGCTCGTTCTTCTCACCGCGGTCGATGTCGATCTTGCGCAATTGCGCGACAAGCTCCGCGAAGCCGGCGTTCCGAATTTGTGGATCCCGAAAAAGATTTCCCGCATAGACGCAATTCCGGTCCTCGCCTCCGGCAAACTTGATCTCCGGAAATGCCAGGAAGTCGCGGCCCAATGCAAAGAATGAACGAGACATTCCATTCCATTTCGAACCGCGCGGCTTCGTTGTTCATGAAGTCCGTCTTCGGGTATTCCTCGCGCGTTCACGCGATTGGGCGCGAGAACGTCGAACGCGCAGGCGGCTTCCTTCTCGCTTCGAATCACATCAGCCATTTCGATCCGCTCATCATTTCGTCAGTCGTGCGGCGAAAGATCGATTGGATGGCGATGGCTGAATTTTTTCCGATGCCAATCGTGGGACCATTTCTGCGCGCAGTAGACGCATTTCCGGCGGAACGCGATCACGCTGATCGGAAAACGATTCGCACTGCGATTGAGCGTTTGCGGAAAGGCCGGATCGTCGGCGTTTTCCCCGAAGGCGGTATTCGAGACGGCGCCCGCTCGCTACTTCAGGGTGCGCCATTACGCGCGGGCGCATCGACACTCGCGCACATCGCCGGAGTTCCGATCGTGCCGTGCGTGATTCTGGGCACCGATCGGCTTTACGCAAAAGGAAGCTGGCTGCCAATTCGGCGCACGCCAGTTTGGATTGGTTTCGGCAAAGCGATCTCAAATTTTCCCGAACTGGAAAAATCGGTTGCGCGCGAACGCATTGGAACTGAACTCACCGCCGCGTTTCAAAAAATTTACGCCGAACTGCGCGAGACATTCGATCTCACGGCCGACGATCTGCCGCACCCGCCGCGCGAACGAATGAAACGAAAGTCTCCGCGGCAGCGACTGCATCGCGCACGCGCGAGCGTTATCGACTTCGGGATGTGCGTCGCGATGAATCTTGTCCAATCCCGGCACCGCTTGAACGGAACGAGTGCGACGGACATGGAGCAGTACGTCGCCGACTGCGAGAAGATGACCGCGCACGAATATTACGCCGCGCCGGAAGATGCCGATCTTACGCGGGCGATTCGAGACGAGAACCTCACAACCATTTCCTGGCGCAGTCCAATCGAAACTCCCTTTGCGCAGAACAACTCCGCGCGCGCGGATTTCTTTTGGTCGGAGCGCGGCAAAAGTGCGCCGACCGTGCTCATGTTGCATGCGTTGATGTCGGCGAGCCACGTTGGTTATCGGCGCTGGGCCGCGCATTTCAACGAGCTCGGTTGGAACGCCTGCTTTGTGCATTTGCCGTATCATTACTCTCGCGTGCCGCCCGGTCATTGGAATGGCGAGCTCGCGATCACTGCAAATCTGATTCGCAACGCGGAAGGTTTGCGTCAGAGCGTGATGGAGGTTCGACAACTCATTGCTGCATTGCGCGAAAGCGGCGGTAACGAATTCGGAATTCTCGGAACAAGTTATGGCGGCTGGATCGGCGCCTTGCTCGCTATGGTCGAGCGCGATCTGCGCTTCGTCGCGTTAATGGCGCCCATCGTGAACGTCGAGCATGCGATCTGGGAAAATCCGGGAAGCGTATTCATGCGACGCGAGCTGCGCCGCGCGAAAATCTCGCCTGAGCTCGTCGCCCGGCATTTTCATCTCAGCTCACCGTCACATAACGAGCCGCTCTGCGATCCGACGCGGATTCTTTTCGCGTCCGGCGATTTCGATTTGATCGCACGATCGGCAGATATTGAGGCCATCCATGAAAAATGGAGCGGCTCGGAATTGCTCCGCGTTCGCCAGGGACATTTCGGTTATCGCATGATGCGGGAAACTGTCGCGCGCTTAAAAGAGCGCGGCCTTTAGCGCAAATGCTCGTAGCCGTGCCAGCGCAGCCGCCAAATGATCTCGCGCAACTGTTCGTTGTCGGCTGAGAACGCCGGCAGCCATTCGCCGACTTCTTCGCGGCGCCACCAACCTTTCTCGCCCAGCGGCGCAAAGCGATAATGACAAAGCCGCGCGCGAACGAAGTGCGGCGGTTTATCCGGGAATGGATTGTTCGCGAGCAACGAGAGCGTGCCGGGATCGTTCTGCAAAAGTTTGGCGACAAAGTTGAATGTCCACGGGTATTCGCGCGGAGTCGCCATTGCCGCGAACCAAATCTGCCAATCGATGCGGGGCTGATACGGCGCGATAAATGGCGGCCGCCGCTCCGGATCGCCCGGTTTCGCGATGAATTCGTATTCTTTCCATTTCGTGTCGCCGGTGATCACGGCATCGTCGGTTCCTTCGAAAACAATCTCATCACGTTCGCGCCCAACCGAGCCGAACGCGCCGTACGTGTTCACGAGGTCGAGACGATTGAATGCTGTGTTCATCATTTGGCGGCGCGAAATCAAATTCATCACCGGCGCGACGCGCAAATAGGCAATCAAGATCGACAACGCGAGCGCGACGGTGTTGTTGATTCTTGACGGTTCCGACTCCTGCGCCGCCTTTTCCGCGCGCGCGACGATTCGCTTTGGCAACACATGACGCAGCAGGGTGTCATCGAAGCAAGCGAGGAACGGAATGATGGTGAGATAATTCAGGAACGAGAGATTTCCGCTGAGGATGAGAAAAACCTGGAACAGCACGAGCAACGCGCCGGCGATGTGACGAGCCATTCGGGGCCCAAACGAAAACCACGGCACGACCAA
>QHOZ01000044.1:5347-8705 GCA_003219495.1 Verrucomicrobiota bacterium
CCGCGCATCGAGCAGCGGGCAGAGAAAGATCGCCAGGAATCCGGTCTCGAGCAGTTGAATTTCCGAACCGTAGCCGTGCCAAATTTGCCCGATGTGAACGATCGACATGTACATCATCCAGAGTAGCGCGAGCAGGATCGCATTTGCATAACCACCGAGCACGACCAGCGAGAGCGCGAACCCGACCCAGGCGAAGATCGACATCCCCGAATCGGTGCAGCCAAACCAGAAGAGCGTTGGCAATTGCAACATTCCTTCGGTGCGCGAACCGAGCGCGGAATGAAGGTGAGTGAGATATTCCGTCGCCGGCGTCAGTCCATCATGGCCCACCAACGGCACGAGCTGCTTCGCCGCGACGAAAAACGCGACTGCGTAAACAAATCCCAGCAGCCGCAAAATGACGAACCGCGTCAGCCAATAGGAATTTCCGCGCGCGAAAAACTTTTCCAAACTGTCGAGCGCGTCATCCATTTCGCGAATATTCTAGTCGCGTTGACACTTCACGCGATGCGATTCAACTTGCCTGCCTTCGCGCCAGGGTAGCTCAGTGGTAGAGCAGGGGACTCATAAGCCCTTGGTCGGGAGTTCGACTCTCCCCCCTGGCACTCCCCTACTCTTTCTTTGCCGAAATATATGGCGCGAGATCTTTTTCGCCGCCGCGCAGCGCCGCCATGAAACAAACGCCGTTGTCTTCTTTCACGACGCCGGTCCAGCGATCTTGATCGATATAACGCCAGCCCTTGAAATGTTTGACCGCTCCTGACTTCACATCCCGCTCCGCCGGAAACAGGAAAAACTGCATCTTCTTTTCGACGATCCATATTTGCGCGATCGGTTGGCCTTCCTCGTCATCGAACTTGCGGCAGCCGAGCGTTTTCAACTCGGCGAATTCCGCCGGCACATCGTAATGCACGAGACGATGTTTCATAAAGAGATAGTCGCCGAGCGCGCCCGCGTCCGTTTTGACCGGATCGAGCATCATCGATTTGTTGGAGCTCGCCGTAATCAGCAAACGTTGCGCGGTTGTCTGTCCTGGAAAACGATTCAATCGATCGATGAGTTGAATCGTTCCGACAATCGCGATGACGAAAATCGCGATACCGGTCGCGAGGAAAGCGGGATTCTGCACGTATCGCTTCCACGGTTGCCGTTTCGGCATGATGAACGTTTCCGTGGGCACCCATTCCAGAATTTCTTTGGGAATCTCGATTGCTTGCACGAGCGCAGCCGCGGCTTTGTCGAACTCCTGCTGCGTTGCCAGCGTTTCAGTTTTGCGCCCGTGATGCACCGCCGTTCGCAAAGCGCGATCGTCCACGTGCTCCTCGCGCAGCGGCGCGCAATGCAAAAGCATTTTGTCGCGACGCGATAGTTGCACGGCCGTGCTCATTATTGTTGTGAAACCGGAACCGTCGCGTCGAGCCACGCTTGGAATTCGCGCCGGCCGGCTCCCATGAATTTCGAAAGCTCCGCCGGCTTCAACTCCGTCACTGATAACAACTCGGAGTAGCTGAATTCGTTCAGATAGAAGAGCGCGAGCGCGCTGCGTTGCGGTTCGGGCGCACCCGAAATCCAAACTGCGAATTGCTGCGGCTCGAGTTTTGCGATTTGCGACACGGCATCTTTCGCCAAATCCTCCTCTTCAAAATCGACATCCTCCGCCTGCAAACCTTGCTCGCTCACTTCGAGACAGCGCCACCGCGCGGTTCGAAAAAACCAGAGCCGATCGCGCGGCGACTCGTTGTCAGCCGCGAGCTGCGCTGCTTCGCGCAAAGTCGCGTGAAAAATTTCCTGCGCCTTCGCGGCATCGGCCAGCATCAGAAAGCAAAAGCGATAGAGCTGGAGCAGGTCTTGTTTCTGTTCTTCGGGCACTCGAACTCTCTCCAAACGCGCAATGTTACGCGCCTCGGGTAGATCGCAAGGACGATGTCGATCCTCAGACCAACTTTTTCAGGCGCCGCGCGACTTCTTCCGCATTCTCGCGGCTGTTGAAAGCTGAAATTCGAAAATAACCCTCGCCTTGCGCGCCGAACCCCGCACCCGGCGTGATGACGACGTTGATCTCGTTGAGCATTTTGTCGAACAATTCCCAACTTGTTAGGCCTTGCGGCGTTTCTACCCAAACATAGGGCGCGTTTTCTCCGCCGAAGACCTGAAGCCCGATCCCTTCGCAGGCTTTGCGCAGGATCTTCGCGTTGCCCATGTAGTGATCGATCAGAGCGCGCGATTGTTTGCGCCCTTCATCCGAGTAAAGCGCTTCCGCCGCGCGTTGCACCGGATAACTCACGCTGTTGGATTTCGTGCTCCAACGCCGATGCCACAACGGATGCAGCGGCAATTTTTTTCCTGAATCGGTTTTCGCGAGAACTGTTTTCGGCATCACCGTAAATCCGCAACGCACTCCGGTGAATCCGCCGATCTTCGAGAAACTGCGAAACTCGATCGCGCATTCGCGACCGCCTTCGAGCTCGTAAATCGAATGCGGAATGTCGGAATCGGATATGTAAGCTTCGTACGCAGCGTCGAACAAAATCAAAGCGTCGTGTTGACGGGCATAATCAATCCAGCGCGCGAGCTGCTCCCGCGTCGCGACCGACCCCGTCGGGTTATTTGGAAAGCAAAGATAAACAAGATCGACATGCTCCTTCGGCGGCTCCGGAACGAATTTGTTCTGCGCCGTGCCCGCCAAATAAACAATTCCTTCGTAGCTTCCGTCCTTGCGCGCGGCGCCGGTGTGACCCGCCATCACGTTCGTATCCACGTAAACCGGGTAAACCGGATCGGGCACGGCGACTTTGTTTTGGTCGCCGAGGATGTCCAGAATGAAACCGCAATCGCATTTCGATCCGTCCGAAACGAATATCTCGTCGTCGGCGATGTCGATCTTCCGATCGCGGAAATCGCGCTGCGCGATTGTCGATCTCAAGAAGTCGTAGCCCTGCTCAGGTCCGTAGCCGCGAAATGTCTCACGCTTCCCGAGCTCGTCGGCCGCGCGTTTCATTGCGTCGATCGCCGCTTGCGGCAACGGTTCGGTCACATCGCCGATGCCGCAACGGATCAAACGCTTCGCCGCGTCCGGATTCTTTTCACAAAACTCGCGCACGCGCCGCGCGATCTCGGGAAAAAGATAGCCAGCCTGAAGCTTGAGATAATTTTTGTTTAAGTAGGCCACGCCGCGCCGCGACTAATAATTTTTGGCGACGGCGTCCCAATTCACCACGTTCCACCACGCCTTGAGATAATCCGGCCGGCGGTTCTGGTAATTGAGATAGTAAGCGTGCTCCCAAACGTCGACCCCGAGGATTGGCGTGTTGCCATCCATCAACGGGCTGTCCTGGTTCGGTGTAGAAACGATTTCAAG
>QHOZ01000044.1:8741-9107 GCA_003219495.1 Verrucomicrobiota bacterium
GCTGCCGAATCGCTTCACTCCGGCGTCCGCGAATTTTTCTTTGAACTGATCGAAGCCGCCGAAAGTCGATTTGATGTCGTCAGCGAGTTTGCCTTTCGGTTCGCCGCCCGCGTTCGGGCCCATGATTTTCCAAAAGAAGGAATGGTTCGCGTGACCGCCGCCGTTGTTGCGCACCACCGTGCGAATGTCTTCCGGCACTGCGTTCAAATTTTTGATCAAATCCTCGACCGATTTCGATTCGAGATCGCCTTTGCCTTTGATCGCGTTGTTGAGATTCGTGATGTAAGCCTGATGATGCTTGCTGTGATGGATCTCCATCGTCCGCGCGTCGATGTGTGGCTCGAGCGCGTTGTAGTCGTAAGGTAA
>QHOZ01000045.1:0-1721 GCA_003219495.1 Verrucomicrobiota bacterium
TAACTGGCCGTCGGCCCGTTCGACGTACGCTTCCTGCACGCCCGTATCGATCAACCGCACGATTCGTCCGCCGAGCACAAACAGATCGCCGATCTGCAACTGCTTGATGAAATCTTCCTCGACCGATCCGAGCCGTCGCCGGCGCAGTAGGACGTCGATGAATCCTTCCGAATGAATAGTGCCGATGTTAACCAGGAATTCGCGCGCGATCCGTGAATGCGCCAACGAAATCACGCCACCCTCGATTCGGATTTTGCCGAAGACGCCACTATATTGCTGCTGAAGTGCCGCGCCGCCACCCTCCAGGTATTCGAGAACGCGATCAAATTCTTCGCGGGTCAGATCGCGAAACGGATAGGCCCGCCGAACCAATTCGAAAACTTCTTCGGCTTTAATCGGCGCCACGGCTGTCAAACCGACGATGTGCTGAGCAACGACATCGTACGGCTTTACTTGAATCTTGATTGGATCTAGGGCGCGTTCGCGCACGAGCTTCGCCGTGACAGTCGCTTCCACCAGATCATTGATATTGGTCGCAACGAGCACGCCGTGGCTGTTCCGATCGAGCGAATGACCTGAGCGTCCAATTCGCTGAATGGCGCGAGACACGCCTTTTGGCGTTGCCACCATCACCACGAGATCGACGGCGCCGATGTCGATTCCCATCTCCAGACTCGTCGAACAGACGACTGCGCGGAGCTCGCCGTTTTTCAAGCGGTCTTCCACTTCCAGGCGCACACTGCGATCAAGCGACGCATGATGAATTTCGATCTGCGACGCGAGCTCGGGGAGTAATTCCTTCAGCCGCAAACCGACTTGTTCTGCGGCCGATCGAACATTTGTGAAAACGAGAACCGATTGGCGGCGGCGAATCAATTCCGCAAGCTCCGCATAGAGGCGCACGCCGGTATAACCTGCGGGCGGATACGGTTTCCGACGAATAGGCGAGAATACTTCCACGAGAGATTGCTTTTCCGTCTGCGCTTCCGCGATCCGACATTTCCGATTTTCACCGACGAGAAAACGGGCCAGCACCTCGAGCGGCGCCGCCGTCGCCGAAAGTCCAACTCGGCAAAGCGCCGACATCCTTGGATTTCCTTGGAAGCGCAGCCGCTCCAGTCGTTCGAGCGAAAGTGTCAGGTCCGCGCCGCGCTTGTTCCCCCGCGTAACTTTCCTGCGCGAGCATCACGGCCAGACTTTCTGGTGTGGTGATGAGAATGTGTGCGCCGCGTTCGCGGAACTTCACGCGCTCGCTGCTCGGCGTATCGCCAGTTCGCAAAGCAATTCTTAATTTTTTCTCGAGCCCCATCCCGACGATCGGCGCGCGGACATTTTTTCCGATGTCGTAAGCGAGCGCGCGCAACGGAGAGACGTAAATGCATTGCACTTTGGCAGGGCCGGCGTGCTGCGATGTCCGCGCTTCGCCTGGCCCGTCCAGTTTTCTCAGGAGAAGGTCAAAGATGCCGAGAAACGCAGCGAGCGTCTTACCGCTTCCAGTCGGTGACGTGAGCAGAATCGATTCGCGATCGAGAATTGCCGGCACCGCGAGGAGTTGGGCGTGGGTGAAGTTCGGATAGGTCGCCCGGAACCATTGGGACAGACGCGGATGCAATAGCCGGACTAGTTTTTGGAACGTGCCTACAACTTGAGATTTCACCGTTTGAGAATCTGAAGCGAACTACAGTCCGATTCATGCGATTAGTTCGCGCGTGAGCAAATCT
>QHOZ01000045.1:1727-4269 GCA_003219495.1 Verrucomicrobiota bacterium
ACGCATCCCGCTAGCTTGGATCCGGCCCACCGTTCGCTCATGGATGCCAGTTATTTCGACGCGCGCTACCAGCCACATCCCGATCGGACCCAGGTTTGGAAGGCCGTGGCCGAGTATTTGGAGCCCTTCATCCCACCCTCCAGCCGAGTGGCCGATATCGGTGCCGGCTATTGCGATTTTATTAACCATATCCACGGTTCAATTAGGTATGCCATCGATACGAATCCCGATGTTGCCCGGCTAGTTGCTCCAGGCGTCCAGTTCATGCTGACCCCGTCGATTGAACGAATCGATCTCGCTGATCGCTCGATCGACGTGGCGCACATCAGCAACGTTTTGGAACACCTGTCTCACGAGCAGTGCGACCATCTCTTTGACCGCCTCGAACAAGTCCTAGCCGAAAAAGGCCGGCTCATTGTCATCCAACCGAATTATTTTTTTTGTTATCGCCGCTATTGGGACGATTTCACGCACGTCCGGGCCTTCTCTCATGTCAGCCTGCGTGATTTTCTCGTGTCGCGCGGTTACCAGATCGTGCGAATGGAGCCTCGTTTTCTTCCCTTCAGCTTCCATTCATTTCTGCCGAAGTCTTACGCTCTCACCAGGCTTTATCTCGCGTCATTTTGGCGGCCGCTTGCCGGACAAATGCTCGCGGTGGCGCAGCTGCCGACCTATAACGAGAAAGAATCCATTCGCCAGGTCATTAACGATTTCGAAAACATCGGCGTGGTCGACGAAATCCTCGTCATTAACAACAACGCGGTTGAAGGCACGTCGGAGAATGTTCGTGGGACCTCGGCGATCGAAATTCATGAACCTCGCCAGGGATACGGGGCCGCTATCCGGCGGGGTTTCGCTGGAGCCACTGGCGATCTGATTTTTGTTTGCGAACCGGATGCCACCTTTCTGGCGCGCGATTTGTTCAAATTTCTTGCTTACTCGGACGATGTCGACATCGCCTACGGTTCGCGCACGATCAGGACGTTCATCTGGGAACGCGCGAACATGGGACTTCTTCTAAAATGGGGAAACTGGTTCGTGGCCAAGCTCCTCGAACTGCTTTTCAATACCGGCTACCTCTCTGATGTCGGCTGCACTTACCGCATGATTCGGCGGGAAGCGTTACTCAAGCTCCTGCCGCACTTTCGGGTCAACTCAAACTTCTTCGGTCCCGAAATGATGGTGCGCGGATATCAGATGGGATTTCGTTGCGTGCAAATTCCGGTCAACTACCGGGAGCGCACGGGCCGTAGCTCGGTTACGGGTAGCATGCGCAAGAGCCTTGTTCTTGGTTCTCAAATGATTGTTCTGATCTTGGCGATGCGTTTTGGAATGGATAAATGGCTGCGACTGCTGCGATGACCCGCCGGGTTACCTGGTCGATTCTGATCCTCGGATTCATTGCAGGCCTATTCGTTAGGTCCTCGCTCCTCTTCGAGATGGGAGGCATCGATATGAACGAATACTACAGATGGGGACGAGACGCGCTCGTGATAGGCGTGCCGCACTCTTATCACGGCGTTTATTTTCCGCTCCAATATCACTTGTTCGAGTTCTGTGTGGCGGCAGCAAATCGGTTCGGCCTTCCCTTTTTCACGACCTTCAAGCTGGCGAACCTGTTCTTCGATCTTCTCTTGTTTTCGCTGCTTCTTCTCTTTTTCGAAGAGCGCAAAGCATCGCCTTTATACGCCTTGCTCTATTGGCTCCATCCATGGTTTGTCACGGTGTTTTCGCTCGGATACATCGATTTCCAATTCTCTTTCTTCGTTCTCCTCGCCGTTTGGTTGCTGCGCCGCGAAACAGTCTGGAATTATTTCCTGGCCAGCCTCCCTTTGGGTTGCGCTTTTCTAATGAAACCGCAGGCGCAAATCCTTATCCTTGCCACCTTTTTTTACAGCTGCTTCCGGTGGCTCCGGACAAAAGATCTTCGGCCCTTCGCCATGCTTGCGGGCCCGGTCTTGTTCTTCGCGTATTACGAATGGTTTTTCGTTCATACGCTGCGGCGCCCGCGTTTCGTTCACGCTGCCATTCTGCCGTTGTCATACCTGAACATCACCAATGTCATGCCGGCGTTGACGGCATTGATGCCGAATATCTGGACGCCCGTGGCCTATCTTTTGAAACAACCGGGGCAGCAGATGGTCAGGGTGAGCGATCAGGTCCACGTCTTGCCTTACATCCCGGCAAAATATTTGGCGGCAACTCTGGTGGTGTTAGTGATCGGCGCGCACGCTTATCGCGTGGACCGCGAAGACCGGTCCGCAGGTCGGGAATCTTTCCTGGCTCTTTTCACTTTCGCTTCGCTCGTTGTTCCTTTTCTCATGACTTCCGCGCACGAGAACCATTTGTTTCTCGGCACCGTCTTCCTCGTTTTGTTTACGGCCGGCCCTGGGCGGTTGCGGGTGAAGGTTGCAGTCCACGTGCTTCTGTTAGTCCAGACATTGAACTTGTTTGCACTCTACGGAATCCATCCGCAATTGCTGGCCAGTTCCCTGCGAGCCATTTACTCCGACGCGTTAGCCCTAGCCTATGCTTTTATTGG
>QHOZ01000045.1:4472-6163 GCA_003219495.1 Verrucomicrobiota bacterium
CGCTTCGGGGAGGCCGACGAATTCGAGGGCTTGCTGGTTAATATTCGCTGGTCATCGGCGGGGAGTTGGGTAGCTCGCCGGACTTGTGTTGCCTTCGTTGTCGTGTGCGCGGACGCCGAAGAGGACATTGTCTTTTGAAACCGGGATCGTAAATCGCGTGACGTTGCCGACGGAGAGGATGTGTTGCCAGAGGGGCGCGGTGGTATCGCGCCACACTATCTCGTAGCCGGCGAGATCGGGCTCGCGGTTTGGTTTCCATTCCAGAGTTGTGCTGTTGGTAAGTCCCTTGGTTTCGACTTCGACATTCGCTGGCGCTGCAGGTGCGAGGGCGAGGGCGCCGAGCGCCGCCGCGTTGACTCGCGTGACCTGCGCGATGTATTCGAAATCGCAAAACTCAGGCAGATCCCCAAACTGCACCCCGTTTTCCTTCCGCAGGTCCTGGTGCTGATGCCGGAAATCCTCGTTTGGCTCCGTCATTCGTACCGCCGGAAAACCGGCGTCGAGAAACGGGCTGTGATCGCCACCCCGCAGGTAGCGGTCGCGCCGATAAATAATATCGAGGGTCATCCCGTGGACTTGCTTTTCTGCTACTGGTTTTATGAACCGCGCCAGCTCGCGCGCGGTGCTGTCATTTTCGCCGCCGGTGCGGACGAGCGTTCGCAACGGATCGGGCATTTCCTTTAGCGGCGGCACACCTTCGGCGAAAAGGCGGACGTGATCTTTCACGACCCGGCCATCGTCGGCGTGCGAGCTGCCGATGATGTCGTTGGTAATCATGCCGGCGATGTTCCAGTTCTTCTCCTTCGCCATTTTTGCCCAGTGAGTGGAACCGAACAGCCCCTGTTCCTCGCCGGCGACCGCGATGAAAACGAGAGTCGCGTCCCAGTTCTTTTTCGACATGACGCGCGCCATCTCCATGACGGCGGCCACGCCGGAAGCATCGTCATCCGCGCCGGGCGCATCGGCGGCGGCGTTCATGACGTCGGTGACGCGCGAGTCGTAGTGACCGGTCACGACGTAGATGCGATCGCGCGATTCCGGCTGCGTGCCGGGCAAAGTCGCCACGACATTGACGACCTGGACCGGCTGCGGATTGCGTTCGCCGGGCGGTTGGGTGAAATCGTCCAAAGTGACTTCGAGGCGCCCGCCGTTCTCCTTGCTGTAACGCTCGAACTCCGACTGAATCCAGCGTCGCGCCGCGCCGATGCCCCGCGTCTCGCTCTGCGCGTCGGAAAGGGTATGCCGCGTCCCAAAGCTAACGAGTTTCCGAATTGTTGCCTCGATATTCTTCGCGGAAATTTCAGAGAGAACCGCGGTGATCTGCGGGTTTTCTTTGATTTTGGGTTCGGTTTCCGGCGCTACCGCAGCGAAGGCGAAAGCCCAAGGCGCAAAAGCGAAAAGGACCATGGATTTCTTGAACATAAAATCTAGCGTTCCGGATTTACGGGGAAGTGTTTGTTCTTGAGATGCTCAGGAACGCGCTCGGTGCGTTGGTTCTCGATTTCTTCCGTCGCTGCGCCAAGGGCTTCGTAGGCTTCGCGGCTTTTCTTCGCGCGGCACATGTAGGCGGTGGCGTGGGCGAGGGGAATGCGCGCTTCGGGCATGCCGACAAATTCCACGGCATGCTGCGCGGCGATCGCGAGCGGTAACGCTTCCGGATCGGCGAGCCCGACGTCTTCGCTCGCAAAAAT
>QHOZ01000220.1 GCA_003219495.1 Verrucomicrobiota bacterium
ACTTGTCCTTACCGACGCGAAGATCGGCGTCTTCACGCATCCGCACGATCCTTCGCTGCTTCAAAACCGTTGTTTTCTTTATCATCTGATTGGAAACAAAACCGGTGAATGGATAGTGCCGGTTGGAGGAATGGGCGCGGTCGCGAGCGAGCTCGAAAGGTGCGCGCGCAAGGCCGGAGCGGAATTTCTAACCAACGTCGATCTTAGCGGTGTCGATCTTGCGAAACGGAGCGTCGAGTTTGAGCTCGACGGCAAACGGAACGCCGTGGCCGCGAAATTTTTGTTGGTGAACTTCGGCCGGAACGTTCTCGCGAAATATTCAGGCAAATCCTACGAAGCGAGCGCGGAAGACGAGGGGAGCGTTTTCAAGATCAACATGCTGCTGCGACGTTTGCCGAAATTGAGATCGAAGAGGTATTCGGCGGAGCAGGCATGGAGCGGGACTTTTCACAGCGATGAAGGTTACGTGCAGATGAGCGCGAGCTATGAGCAGGCGGCCAAAGGCCGGTTGCCGGAGAAAACCCCGTGCGAAGTTTATTGTCACACCTTGACGGACGACAGCATTCTCTCGCCCGAATTGCGCGCCAAAGGCTTTCACACCATCACGCTCTTCGGTCTCGACGCGCCGTATTCGTTGTTCACCAACGACAACAAGGCGATGCGCGCACAAGCGGAGCAGAAATTTCTCGCGAGCATGAATCAGTGGTTGGTGGAGCCGCTGGAAGATTGTCTCGCGGTCGCGCAGGACGGGAGTTTTTGCATAGAAAGCAAGAGCCCGGTCGATATCGAAGAGTCGCTCGGGATGTACCACGGCAACATTTTTCAAGACGCGCCGACGTGGCCGTTTGCCACTAGCGACGAGCTCGTCGGAAAGTGGGGAGTTGAAACCGAGTGGGAAAATGTTTTTCTCTGCGGATCGAGCGCGCAACGCGGCGGCGCGGTCAGCGGAATTCCGGGACACAATGCCGCGATGAAAGTGCTGGAGCAGAATTCCTGAGAGCGTCTCATCCGGGGCGGCCCTGACGACAAATTGTTCTTCTGCGGGAACCGAAGCGCCCGTGGAAATCGATTCCTATTCAAACGGGGGACTACGATTATGACTTCGAGACGCTGGGTTTTGTTTACGCTTTTGCTGACGGTGAGTTTGCTCTGCGGATTGTCGATCTTTCTGCACGCGGCCAATCCAACTTCGGGATCGATATCGGTGAGCTCAGGTCCGGTTTCGTGGACCGGCACCGCGGCGGGCGGAGCTTACAACGGCGAGAGCACGTGTGTCGAAATGGTGAACTGCGACACGTTTACATTAACGGTCCAGGGCACGCCCGCTGATTGGTCGGGCAAACGCGTTCAGGTCGCAATGTCGTGGCTCGTCTTGGCGAACGATTACGACATCTACATTCACAAAGGCGACAACAACGGACCGCTAATTTCCTCATCGGCACACGGTGCGCCTTCAACCAGCGAAACCGCTTTCATCGAGGCGACAGATCTCGATCCCAGTGGCACGACCACGTTTACAGTTCACGTCGGTTATTTCACCGGCTCGGTTGCCGACGAATATCATTGCCAGGCCACGGTCGTTCCCGCATTTCCTCCGCCGCCGCCGGCGCCGCCGCGTTCCCCAAATTGGACGATCAATTATCACGGCGAATGTTGTGAGGGCAATCTGGCCGCGGCCGGCAACAACACCTTTGTGCTGCTTCCGGTTTTAGTTCAGGGCAACAGGATATTGAAAAGCTCGGACGGCGGGAAAAGCTGGACGCAAAAATATCCGCCCGCGCCGGCCTCGGTTCCGTTCGGAATCGAAGGCGACATGCAGGCTTTCGGCAGCGACGTGATTTTCTTCGGAACTGAGCTCGCCGTCATGATCACGGCGCACAGCGACGACTTCGGCGAAACATTCGTTCCGGTCCAAAATCCGGTTGCGTCCGCGGGCAACGATCAGGCGTGGTCGTATCTCGGGCCGCTTAGCGGCATGCGGCCCGGCGGCGCGTTGCCCACCGATGAGCCGTACGTTTTGGCGGGTTGGATGCGCATCGGAGCGTCATTGGTTTTTAGTTTCGATGGAGGGCTGACTTATCCAATCCAAACACCGCTCGTCGGCGATGATGGCAGCGGCCCGGATCATGTTGTTTGCCGGAACAACGCGCATGCGCCGAACAACGCGCCCGACTCGCGCGTGCCCAATTCTTTGTTCACGAAACATAAGGCCGGCCGTCATGGAACGTGGGGGACCGATCGCGCGTTTTATTGGACGGAACCAGCCGATGGCGCGAATCCGGGCGATCGCGATCTCTATGTCTGCAAGACAAGCGACTTCGGCGTGAACTGGACGGGAATCAAACATCCGATGCCGCTCGGCCCGGCTTCGGATTTCGTCGTTTCGCATTCCGCATTCGACAACAACGGCACGTTTTACGTCATGCACGGCGACAAGCTCTACGTCAGTTTCAATGGAGGCGAGAGTTTCGCTTTCACGCATACCATGCCGCGGTATGGAAGCGCGCGGAGGTCGGATTCCGGCTCGGACCAATTTTTTGTCGTCGATTGCGGCACGATCCACATCGGTTTGCTCGAGGCCGCGCCGAATGGAAACGGCCGCGTCTATTATCTGCGCGGTAGAAATATCGACACCGCGCATCCGATTTGGGACGAAGAACTCGTTGATGAGGTCGGCAGCGTCAGGCTCGATTTCCTCTACATCATTTTGGACGGCAACGGCATTCCGACGATCAGTTACACGACGCCGGATAAGGAAGTGACCACAGCCAGCCGGATGAGCGCGCCGCTTTCAATCAGTCCGTGCGGTAACATTACGCCGCTTTCGGCTGTTTCGCGCAAAGTTCATGGTAGCGCGGGCACGTTCGACGTGAATTTGTTAGGCCTGTCGGTCGGGATCGAACCGCGCAGCGGCGGTCCAAGCGGCAATTACGAAATCGTGGTCACGTTTCCACCGGGCGACACCTTCAGTTCTATCACAACGTCGTGCGGAACGATCGCGCAAGCGACGACATCGAACGTCACCGGGACGACAATTGAGCTCACCGGCGTTCCGGATCAGACACAATGCACGATCGACTTTCATAACGTTACGGATGGAGCGCACACGAATGATGTTTCCATTCCGGTGGGATTCCTGATTGGCGACACGAACGCAGACCGCTCCGTCGACTCGGCGGATATCAGTCAGACCAAAGGGAATTCAGGACTGCCCGTCGATGGATCGAACTTCCGCACCGACCTCAACGCGGACGGTTTTCACGACAGCGCCGATATTTCCCTCGTGAAATCAAAATCTGGGCACGCGCTTCCGCCGGCGACAGCGGCGAGTCCGGTTGCTTCTGACGCTAGCGGATCGACGCTGCAACCAGCGCCAGCCAATTCAAAGCCGCGCAAGCAATCGCAAAAACGAAATCCACGTTCGTAAGAACGAATGCCTGCTAATCCTGCTGACGTTGAATCGATCGACGCGATCATCGCCGCGACCTACGACGTCATTTCCGGCCCGGCCGGCAAGAAACGCGATTGGGACCGCGAACGCTCGCTGTTTTATCCCGGCGCGCGATTAATTCCGACCGCGACGGTTCCCGGAAAAACCGATGTCGATCTTGCGCCTCTGATTCTGGATGTTGAAGGCTACATCGCGCGGGTCGAGCCGTTATTCGAGAAAGAAGGTTTCTACGAAACCGAAGTCGCGCGGCACGTCGATCAGTTCGGACGAATCGCGCACGTCTGGAGCACCTACGAATCGCGCCACGATCCGAGCGAGCCGAAACCGTTTATGCGCGGGATCAACAGCATTCAGCTTTTCAATGACGGAAAGCGCTGGTGGGTTTTGTCGATCTATTGGCAGCACGAAGGCAGCAAGTTTCCGCTGCCGCAAAAATATTTATGAAACGCTCAGCACAAATAAGCGAGCCGATTAGGGCGAGCGTGGGTGAGTGTTGGCGCAGAATCAAAAACATATCTTTAGCGTTGAGCTTTGTGCGCGTGAATGCGCTTCTTCTCAATCGGCGCCGGCTTTTGCGAGTGCGCGTCGCGATAATATTTCGTTCCGAGGCCAAGCAGCAGCGCGACGAGCACGAACGCGATGATGCGTTTTTCTTCCGGCGTAAGAACAAATTTGTGCCGCAGCTCAGCCCACATCCAATTGTCGGGCAGTTTCAATTGTCCTGATCCTTCACCCGCGGTCGGACGCGCACCGAGGGATAATTTCCTTTGATATTGCTGACGTAAAAGCGCGCTTTCGATTCGGCCGACATCAATTCGTGGAAAACCGACGGCGGGACTTCGAGGTAGCGATACACCGCGCCATTGGCGAACTGGATTTCGAGAATGTGTCGCCGTTTGCTGTAACCAACGGACGAGATCACGCTCGAGCTGACAGATTCGCGGGGGATGTGTGAGATCACAGGATTGCGCGCGTCACTGCGAAGGTTCTCCTCCGCTTTTGCGACAAAGACGGCGAGACAAATGAGCAGAGCGAAAAGTTTTACGCGCATCTGGGGGGATGAGCTGGTTTATCAGGCGCAAGGCTAGCCAGCGCCACTGATTCTTGTCACGACTAAATTTCGCGTCGTCCAACCGGGAGGATGCCTGGGCGAATTAGGCCCAGCCAACTCGTCCCGAAAGAGATAGGACAAA
>QHOZ01000221.1 GCA_003219495.1 Verrucomicrobiota bacterium
AAAGGCCGATCTGCGGGAGATATGTGTAGCGATCGGCGTGTGCCTGCAGATTTACCTGAACAATCCCGATCACGGGCGCGAGCATGATCAAATACCAAAACCAACCGACAAAAAGATACGGGCGTGATTTGCGAACGGCGATGATCGCGATCGTTAGCGCGAGCAAGATTGCAGCGGCGGCGATCGGCTGCCAAATTGGCAGGCCATTTGCCGGAAATGGATAAAAGACCGCGAGATCCGCAGGCCAAATTGTTTGCCAGATGTAGACGAGGTAGCCGACGAGCGCGTTTCCGAATCGCGCGAGAAATGGAAGTTGATCGGCCGCGCTGTGCGCGGGCGCGATTCCGCGAGTATTGAAGAACGCGATGACTACCGCGATCACGAAGAGCGGAAGTTTTTCACGAATGAGCGGCCACGATTTTCGAAAATCGGTCATGCGCCCGAGCGGCCAATAATCGACTAACAGCAAAATCACCGGCGTGGTAACGAGCATCGCTTTCGAAAGCATTCCTGCAGCAAACAAGATCGACATCGCGACGTACCGCGCGATTGACGGTTTGCGCGTGTAGTAAAGGTAGGCGCCGAGCGTCAGGACGAAGAAGAGTCCGCTCAACACATCTTTGCGCTCGATCACCCACGCGACCGATTCGACGCGTAGCGGATGAATTGCGAAGACCGCAGCGACGAACGCGCAGCGCCAGATCGCTTTTGTCATGAGCAAGAGCACGAGAAAGAGCGAGAGCGCCGCGACCGAGTGCAGAACCACGTTCGTGAGATGAAACGCGCCCGGATTCGATCCGTAGATTTGGAAATCGACCATGTGCGAAATGTTGGTCAGCGGAAACCAATTCGTGCTCGGCCAATGCGTGAATGCCCATTTCAGGTTGTGCCAGCTCAGTCCGTTGTTTATCTCCGGAACTTCGGAGAGGTATTCGATCAGTCCGGCGCAGACGCCCGCGACGATCCAGCGATCGGAAATCTTATTGCGCATTTCGCAAACTCGGATCGCGCAACGGCTCGCGACGTTGATAAACATCTGCATCGTGCGCGATTTCTGCCGCGAGATCGCGCGCGCCTTGCGCATTCGCTTCCTCCGCGGCGTGCCGCGCGACCTCAAGCGCTTTGTCGAACTGACCGGCCTGCGCGTAAGCCGCGGCGAGTGTGCGAATGAAAACGGGATTGTTGCCGTTCGACAATCGATTCGCTTTGAGCGCGAGCTTTAGTGCGATTTCATTGTTCCGCAGCGAATCGTCGGGGCCGGTGGAAATCACCCACGCGAGATTATTGAGCGCGAGAATCGACTCCGGATCCGAGTGGAGCGCTTTTTCGTAATGATCAGCCGCTTCGCGCAACAATCCTTTTTGGACCAGCGCGTTTCCGAGACTTGTGTTCGCGCCGGCGTCATCCGGTCGCATCGATAACATCGTTCGCCATTCGGCGATTGCGCCATCGAGATCGCCTTGTTGAAAAAGCGCGGTGCCGAGATTGTAATGGCCATCGGGATAATCGGGGCGCAATTGAACCGCGTCGCGCAAGTGAGCAGTCGCTTCGGCGAGGCGGCCTTTGCGCGCGAGCACGTTGCCGACGCTGTTCTGAATCAGCGCCAGGCTCATGGTGTAATGAAGCTGATCGCTCGATGACCGCACCGCGAGTGCACGTTGGAAATAAGAAAGCGCGTCATCGAGCTGACCGCGGTCCATGTAGAACGTGCCGAGATTCGTGAGCGCGACGTCGTTGTCTTTCGTCACCGCAAGCGTGCGTCGCCAAAGCGTTTCGCTGTCGCGCCAATAAGTCGTTTGCTTCCAAGCCAGACAACTGAAGGCGATGATCGCGGCGATGGCGCACGCGGCGAGAATTTCTCGCCGAAACGAAATCGATTTCGCAAGATCGACAATCAACCAGGTGAGCGCGAAGTACAATCCAACGTGCGGCAAATACGTGTAGCGGTCCGCGTGGCCTTGAAGGCCGACCTCGATGATGCCGATCACCGGCGCGAGCATGATTAAATACCAAAGCCAACCGACTAGCAAGTATGGGCGAGCGCGGCGCTGTTTCCAAACGATCAACGTGACCGCGATCAAAAAGGCGGCGGCAAGCGCGACTTGCCAGAGCGGAAGACGATCGTCCGGGTGTGGATAGAAAACGGCGAGATCGGTCGGCCAGAAAAATTTCCAGATGTAAATGCAGCAACTGACGAGCGCATTCTCCACTCGCCACGAGAACGGCAATTGCGCGACGGAGTTCGACGCGTGCACTTGCAACGCGACCGCGGCCATGGACGCGCCGCCAGACAACGCCAGGAGCGGGATTTTTTCGCGGATTAATTTCTGCCAACTGTTTTTTCTTCTCTCGGTTTCCCGAACCGAGGCGCCGGCTTCCCTACTGCGATTCGCGCCTGCGCGCTCACGCAGTCCCGCCGTAGAGTTCGCTCCCGCGAACCGTGGCCAGTAATCGAGCAGCAACAAAACGGCGGGCGCAGTGACGAGCATCGGTTTCGACATCAGGCCGCACGCGAAAAAGATCGACATCGTGACATAACGGCCGGCGGTTCGCGCCCGAGCGTATCGCGCGTAAGCGAGCAGTGTGAGAAAGAAAAAGACCGCGCTCAAAACATCTTTGCGTTCGGCGACCCATGCGACGGACTCGACCCGGAGCGGATGAATCGCGAAGAGCGCAGCCACGAACGCGCTGCTCCAGAAGCGGCCAGTGAGATTGCTCAACCAAATCAAAAGCAAAAGCGTTGCGATGCTGTGCAAGAGGACGTTCACGAAATGATGACCGCCCGGTTTCAGACCAAACAGTTGGCAGTCGACCATGTGAGAAATCAGCGTGAGCGGATGCCAGTTGTTCGTGGACCTGTCCACGAATGCGCGCGCTACGTGCTCGCCTGAAATTCCGAAACTGACGAGCGGGCTTTCGTAAACGTAAATCTTATCGTCGTAGTTGATGAAATCGTGGCGGACGGTTTGGCCGAACACGATCCAGATGAGCGCGACGAGCGCGGCGCAAATCGCGAATCGAATGACGAACGACGGCGAGCGTGCGGCGGCAATTGCGGCCCGTGCTTTCATGGCGGCGGCGCTTCGCGATAGGGCGTGCTCGCTTGATACAGCGCTAATTCGCGGCGCAATGTCGTTGCCAACGAATTGTTGTTCTGTGCGGTCGCAAGATCGAGAGCGCGTTGCGCCGTGCTAACAGCGTTAGAAAAATCTCCGGCTTCCGCGTGCGCCGCGGCCAATGTGCGCAGAACCATCGGCGAGTCGCCGCCCGGAAGCGTGCTCGCCTTCGTAGAAAGCTCGACCGCGCGCTTGCCGTTGCGGATTTCATCCTGCGGAAAAGTGGCGAGAACCCAAGCGAGATTATTTAACGCGTTTCCATCGTCCGGATCGATCGCCAGAGTTTTCTCCCACTCCGCGATTCCGCCGCGGACATCGCCCGTTTGCATGAGCAAAACGCCGAGGTCGTTGTGCGTCGGAAGGTCGTACGGAAAATCTTTCAGCACGACCCGGGCATGCGCGATCGCGGCAGCGCGCGATTCTTTCCGCGCTTCATCCGTTTTGCCAATCATCCAGAGCGCGGCGGCAAGATTTTGACGGGCGGTTTGATTCTCGGGAGTGATCGCGAGCGCATGACTCCAAAGCGAAACGCTGTCGCGCCAAGTCGTCGTTTGTTTGAATGCAAGCAGCGTGCACGCGACGACGGCGAAGATCGCGGTGGAACCGAGAACCAGCTGACGATTCCGCAGCTGTCGCGCCAAGTCAGCGCAACTCCAGGCAACCGCAATCGTGATTCCAATGTGCGGCAAATAAGTGAATCGATCAGCGCGGCTCTGCAGACCGGCTTGCAAAATTCCCGTCACCGGCGCGACCAAAATCAAAAACCAAAACCAGCCGACCAAAACGTAGGGGTGATTTTTCCGAACGATGATCGCTACAAGCGTGATCAGAATCAGAAGCGCGATGCAGATCGATACGATCCAGAGATTCAATTCATCGTGCGGGTGGGGATAGAAAACGGCGAGGTCGGTTGGCCAAAAAGTCTGCCGGAGATAAAAAACCAGGCTCACGGCCGCGTTTTTCAATCGCGGGAACAGCGGCAATTGTTCCAAAGTTGCCATCGTGACG
>QHOZ01000223.1 GCA_003219495.1 Verrucomicrobiota bacterium
AATGATTTCGTCCGGTTTTACGACTTCGCGCAACCGGACCAGTTCCTGCACGAGCGGTTCATCGATCTGCAAACGTCCGGCAGTATCGAAGATTACAACGTTGCGATGATTCTCGCGCGCGTAATCCAGCGCTTCGCGCGCAATTTTTAGCACGTCGGTTTCGCCCTTCTTTACTACGGCTGGCAATGTCAACTGCTTCGCAAGTGTCTCCAATTGATCCATCGCGGCGGGGCGGTACACGTCAGCCGCGACGAGCAGCGGCGCGCGCCCTTGCTTCTGCAGCAGCCGCGCGAGCTTGCCGGACGAGGTCGTTTTGCCGGAGCCGTGAAGGCCGACCATCAGGATGCAGGACGGAGATTTGTTCAGATTCAGTCCGGCATTCTCAGAGCCGAGCAATTCAACCAGCTCATCGTGGATGATTTTGATGATCTGCTGGCCGGGTTGAATGCTTTGGACGACTTCCTGCCCGAGCGCCTTGGTCTTGACCCGCTCGATGAAGTCGCGCGCGACTTTGAAATTCACGTCCGCTTCGAGGAGCGCCATGCGGACCTCGCGGAGAGATTCGCCGATATTCTCTTCGCTGATCTTCCCCAAGCCGCGCAGATTCCGGAAGGCGTTCTGCAGCTTTCCGCTCAGTGACTCAAACATGCCCAGAAGTTAGTTTCTCCGGAGGGAAGTTCCAAACTAAAGTTGATCATTGCGAACTTGCAATCAACCGCTCCCTCACGGTCGCGGCTCCGTACGCGGACTGAACCTGCGTGGATGTGAGACTTGTGATTCCAAGCCGCTCCTCTATTTTTGGCTCGTGAACCTGGAAGAGAACTTTCGCAAGGTGCAACAGCGGATCGAAGCGGCTTGCGCGCGCGCCGGTCGCGACCCCAAAGACGTGACCACTGTCGCGGTCAGCAAGAGTCAACCGCCGGAAGCTGTCCGCGGCGCGGTGGACCTCGGTCAATTGATCTTTGGCGAGAATCGCGTGCAGGAAGCGAAAGCGAAAATCCCGTTGTGTCCCGAACGCGCTCGCTGGCACATGATCGGCCACCTGCAATCCAACAAAGCCCGCGATGCCATCGGGCTATTCAGTGTGATTCAAAGCGTCGACAGCCTTTCGCTCGCGCAAGACTTGGAAAAATGGGCCGATAAACAGGCCAAAACCATGCCGGTTCTCCTCGAAGTCAATATCGCAGGGGAAAGTTCCAAGTTCGGATATAAGCCGGATTGTGTAGTGCGGGAGTTGCCTCAAATCAATGACCTCCGCCATCTCGAAGTCCATGGGTTGATGACGATTGCGCCGTACACGACCGATGCCGAAAAGGTTCGGCCTGTCTTCCGCAAATTGCGCGAGCTCAAATCTCGATGCGAGCAAGTGCTCGGCGCGCCGCTGCAACATCTCAGCATGGGCATGAGCGGCGATTTCGAAGTCGCGATCGAGGAAGGCGCGACCATGGTTCGCATCGGCACCGCGCTCTTTGGTCCGCGCACATTGGCACACAAAGCCGCCGCGCAAGGCCGCGAAGAGTCCGCCGAATAAAATTTTCCGCGCACTTTGAACTTTGAAGTTGGAGGATGAACTCCTATGTTTCGCTTGTGACGGTCGATACGTTTAAGCACGAAATTGCGGATGCCTTGAAGGCCTACGATAGGTTCATCGTATGCCTCGACAAAACTCCGGAGGAATGCGAGGCGTCGCTGCGTTCGCTCATGGAAAAAGCGATCAAGGCTTATGAAAGCCGCGGCCCGCACTTGCGCCACGGCATCGCGCTTGATCGGCAGGTCACAATCATCCTCAGCCAGACGGACAACGACCGGCCATTGTGCGGCATTTATTTCAACCTGCACTCGCCGTACCAAAAAAAGACTTCCTCGCGCACGGCGAAAGCGAGCTCCTAATCCGCACGGACTTCGTCGCCGACGCGGCATTCGCCCGCAACCACGTCCGCGACCGTATGAACGTCGCGTTGCGGGCCGGAGATTTTCAAATCGGCCACTTTCAATCCCTGCCGATAGGCATTCATGTGCTGATTCAGCGCAGGCATCTGGCCGATCGGGAACCGCACCACCGCGAACCGCGCGCTTGGATTTACTGAGATGACTGTTCCCGGCAAGCTCCCCCCGGGCGTGACGATCAATCCTTTGCCGACACTTTTTTCGTGCGAAGCGCAGCCGACCAAAAACACGATCGCGCCGATGCTAAGCCAACGTGAAATCATCGGCGTGATACGAACTGCGGACCATCGGCCCACTGGTCACATGCACGAACCCCATGTTTCGCGCGATATCGCCATAGGCCTGGAAGCGGTTCGGAGGAACGAATTCGATGACTGGCAAATGCTTCAGCGTGGGTTGTAAATACTGCCCCAATGTCAGAATGTCACAGCCCGCCTCACGCAAATCCTGCATAGCGGCGAACAACTCGGTTTCGGTTTCGCCCAGACCCAGCATCAAGCCCGACTTGGTATAAATCGAATCCCCGCGCTTTGCCTTGACCAACCGCAACACTTCCAGAGAGCGGGCATACGTCGCGCGCGACCGAACGGAGGGCGTCAAACGTCGGACGGTCTCGAGATTATGATTAAATATCTCCGGCCCGGCCAATAATACCTTTTCAATCGACTCATCGCGCGCATTGAAATCCGGCACCAACACTTCGATCACAATTCCCGGATTTGCCGACCGCGTGGCCTCGATCGTGCGCCGGAAATGTTCCGCCCCGCCGTCGGCGAGATCGTCTCGCGCGACCGCCGTGATCACCACATGCTTTAAGCGCATGCGTCGCGTGGCTTCGGCGACCCGTTCCGGCTCGTCCACTTCAAGCGGCAGGGGCTTAGCCGTCGTAACCGCGCAAAATCTGCACGCGCGCGTGCAGCGATCGCCGCCAATCATGAAGGTCGCCGTCCCTTTGCTCCAGCACTCCCAATGGTTCGGGCACTTCGCGCTCTCGCAGACGGTGTGCAGGCGCAGGCCTTCGAGGAGGTTTCGCGTTTGGGCAAACGTGTTGCTCGTCGGCAGCTTCAGGCGCAGCCATTCCGGAATTCGCGGACGTATGAGCGAGGGCGTGTTCAGGTTGCTTTCAGGCGTTTCCAAAATTTTTCCAACTGATCCGTGTCAAAGTCGGCGAGGACCTCCCCATCCACGTCGATCACCGGCGCGAGCGTCTGTCCCGAGAGTTTCACCATCTCCTTGCGCGCCTTCGCATCGGCAATCACATCCAGCGTTTCGTACTGAACGCCTTTGCCATCGAGCCAATCGATCGCTTCATGGCACCATCCGCAATACGGCTTGATAAACAATCTGATCCGCTCAGTTTTCATACAACGTGCTCAATGTAAGCGCGCCGTCGCCAATTTTCCACGTTTCTGTTTCAATGCTTCGCGGAGCGCAGGCAGCGGCAGCGTGTTAATCACATCGCTCTTCTCCAACCACCCCTTCCGCGCAAGGCTTGCGCCCAATCGCAGCAGGCCTGCCTCTTCGTTGCGGTGCGCGTCGCAATTGATCACGCACTTTACGCCCTTGGATTTCGCGTACGGCCAGAGCTGCCAATCCATGTCCAGCCGCCACGGACTCGCGTTCAGTTCGATCCACGTCCCCGTCGCCGCGCACGCATCGATTACCGCGCGTTGATCGACCTTGTAAGGCTCGCGCTCCAGCAGCAAACGCCCGGTCAGGTGTCCCAGGATGTGCACGTATGGATTCTGTGCGACCGCGATAATCTTGCGCGTGGTCTCGGCTTCGTCCTCCTTCAGCCTTTGATGTACGCTCGCGACAACGACATCCAGTTCCGCGAGCAAGTCAACCGGAAAATCCAATTTGCCTCCGGCGAGGATATCCACTTCCGCACCGGTCAGCAGCCGGAACTCGGAGCCTTCGTCCTTCAGTCGCTGATTCACCGCTGCCACAGCTTTCAGTTGCTCGCGAACACGCGCTACCTCCAGACCGTTTGCCTGGATCGACGTCTTTGAATGATCTGTGATCGCCCAATACGCGCAGCCGAGCTCCTGCATGAAACCGGAGATCTCGTCCAAGGTGTTTCGTCCGTCGCTCCAGTTCGAATGGTTGTGCAGCGAACCTTTCAGGTCGCTCCATTCGACCAAACGCGGCACCGTTCCCTTTTCGGCTGCCACGAATTCGCCCTGGTCCTCGCGCAGCTCCGGTGGGACATACGCAAGTCCAAGTTGCTCGAAAATCTCATCCTCTGTCTTGCACGGCACGCGCAACTTCGGATCGCGCGTCTCAACCTCGGACCTGAACAGGCCGTACTCGTTCAACCGCAGCCCGCGTTGAATCGCCCGCTGCCGCATGACGATGTTGTGTTCCTTGCTCCCGGTGAAATAGGCCAGGGCGAACGGATATTCCTCATCCGACACCACTCGCAAGTCTGCCTGAATCCCGCCCTTCAAAATCACGCTCGCTTTGGTATCGCCCTTCGCGCTCACCGACACAATTCCCGGCAAGCTGGTAAAAAACTCGATCACCTGGCTCGGTTGTTTTGACGAAACTAAAAAATCGATGTCCCCAATGATCTCTTTGCAGCGCCGCAGACTTCCGGCAACGCTGCACCGAATCACGTCCGGCTGTTGCCGAAGGCTGTCCAGGATCGGCTCGGCAATGTACATACCATCGGCCAGCAAATGCCGCGACGCATATGAACGGCGACGGGTGATGCCGTCACAGATATTCGCCTGCGTCTTCTCCCCGAACCCCTTCAGCGCCGCGACCTTGCCTTCTTTGCACGCCTGTTCGAGCTTCTCGACGGTGTCGATCTTCAAGTGATCGTGTAGCGCCTTGATCTTCTTCGGCCCCAACCCCGGAATGGTCAGCATTTCACGGAAGCCCGCCGGGATCGATGCTTTCAGTTCCTCGTAATAGGCGAGCTTTCCGGTCGTTACCAATTCGATGACCTTCTTGTTGATCGCGTCGCCGATCCCCTGCACTTCCGCGAGCCGATTCTCGGCAATTAATTTTTCCAGTGGCTCGTCCAGTGTTGAAATCGCCCGCGCCGCATTCTGATATGCGCGGGTCTTGAAAGGATTCTCGCCCTTCAGTTCCAGCAGCGTGGCGATATCCATCAGGACATCCGCCAATTGTTCCTTGTCCATACCCGAAACTAAAACAAAGATGCTTCTGCATTGAAGAAGAAACTGTCAGTCGCGCTCACGATCGCCGGTTCCGATAGCGGTGGCGGCGCGGGCATTCAGGCGGATCTCAAAACTTTCGCCGCCCTCGGCGTTCACGGCACGAGCGCGATTACCTGCCTCACGGCGCAAAACCCCAAAGGCGTCCTCGGCATTCAACCCTGCACCCCCGACATGCTCCGCAAACAAATCGAAGCTGTCATGGC
>QHOZ01000222.1 GCA_003219495.1 Verrucomicrobiota bacterium
AAGTCGCGTCGCTAAACTGGCGAAAGCCAATCCGGCAATCTTCATCGTGTTCGATTTGCTCGGCGAGGATCGACAATCACATTTGAGCCGGCCGCTAAGCGAGCGCCGCAAGCTTCTTGAGAAATTCGCGAAAAAAAATTTCAAGCGAACAAGACAAGTTCGGCTTTCGCCCGCCACGACCGATCTCAAGCGGGCGAAGAAATGGTTCGATAAAGTCGGTGGCGATCTCGACGGCGTGATCGCGAAACGGATCGATATGCCTTATCGCTCCGGCGAACGCGATGGTGCGCTAAAGATCAAACAGATTCGCAGCGCGGATTGCGTGATCGGTGGTTTTCGCTACGCGAGCGGCGCGAAAATCCTCGGATCGCTCTTGCTCGGGCTTTATGACGACGATGGTTTGCTTCATCACGTCGGCTTCACTTCCGCGTTTAAAACCGCGGAACGCAAAGCGCTCACAAAACAATTCGAGGCGTTGCGAAAGCCGCCGGGTTTTACCGGCAATGCGCCGGGCGGACCAAGTCGCTGGAGCACGGAGCGGAGCGCCGAATGGGAACCGGTCGATCCGAAGATCGTGGTCGAGATCGCTTATGATCATTTTACCGGCGAACGATTTCGTCACGGCACGAAAATCCTGCGCTGGCGCAAAGACAAATCGCCTAAGCAATGCACGATGGATCAAGTGACCGGCCGCGAAGGAAAATCGCTCGCGCTGTTGTAAAAATTACTCCGAGTTCAGCTCAAAATTAATTTTCACGTCGTAGTGATCGCCTTTGCCAAGTCCATCCGGCAAGGCCTCGACATGACTGACGCGATTGGCCAGCGCTTTCACCGACTCGTCGAGCTCGGCGCTCCCCGATGACCGAACGATTTCAAAACTGGAAATGCGCCCGTCTTTTTCGATCCGCAATTTGACGAGCACGGAATTTTTCGCGCCGCTGTTGGCGAGGTTCGTCGGCTGGACCCATTCGCTGTAAAAACGATCGTGCAACATGCTGCCGTACCACGCGAATTGACCCGAGTTCGCGCTGCCTCGGGCTCGCCCTTCGCCGCTGCCCGCGGTCATTCCTTTTCCGCTGCCGGTTTGCGTCGCGCCTGATTTCTTCGGCTCAATCTTGGGAGCTTCTTCTTTCGCGACGTCCTTTTTCTCGCCCGGACTTTCCGCCGGCGCGCTCTCTTCTTTCTCCGGTGTCGGCTTCGCGGATGGTTTCGGAGACGCTTTCGCCAAAACAATTTTCTTCGGCGACGGTGTCCGAGCCGGACTGGCGGTCGGTGTCGGCTTTGGAGTTGGTTTTGGCTTCGGCTTCGGAATTCCTTTCACTTTCGGTGACGGGCTCGGCTTTGGAGTTGATGTCGATCTTGGCGTTGGCGTTCGCTCCGGAGTGGCAGTCGCGATCGGCAACTGAATGTCACTTGGCGCCGATGCCAGAACCGGCCGGGTTTCGTCCGCCTCGCGCTCCTTCAGTAATTCGGTTCGCGATTCTTTTCGCGGCGCCGGCGAAATTCGATTTGGCAAAACAACGCCGTCACCGCCGCCGCCATTTAGCCACATCACGCTGAGCGCGTCAGCGTCTTTGCTTGCGCTGCTCCAATGGATCAAACCAAAGATGATTGCCGCGTGCGCACCGGCGATCAGCGCGACGTTTGCCCAGAAACGCAGATTCTTTGGCATCGCTATTTCTGCTCAGCGCGCGTCGCGATTCCCACCTTCATGATCTGCGCGCGCTGCAACGCATCCATCAACGTGATCAACTTTTGCACGGGCAAATCGCGGTCCGGCCGGATCACGATCGCGACATCGGGATTCGCGCGCTTCAATTCAGCCAGTTGCGCGCCTAACGATTCAAGATCGACAACTTGATTGTTAAACCGGATCGCTTCGTCGTGATCGATTGAGATCGTTTGCACCTGTTGCGCGCTGACCGCCGGAGTTTTCGCGGTGCTCGAGGGAATGATCAGACTCATGCTGCTCTCGAGCAGCGGCGTGGTGATCATGAAAATGATCAGCAGGACAAACGCGAGATCGAGGAGCGGAGTGATGTTGATCTCGGCGAGCGAGGATAGACTTTGCCGCTGCGAGTAACGTCTCATCTCCTAAACGCCGATTCTCGCGCGCCGTGGTCCACGAACTTGTGCTCGAACTCGGAAGCGAGCTCAGCCGCGAAATTGTCCATCTCGACGATCATTCCGCGAATGCGCGTGACCAAAAAGTTGTAACCGAACATCGCGGGAATCGCGACGCACAATGCAGTCACGGTCGTGATGAGCGCGCCGGAAACGCCGGGAGCCATCGCTGCGAGATTTGGCGCGCCCGCTTCCGCCACACCGGTGAACGCGTCCATCACGCCCCAGACCGTTCCGAGCAATCCGAGAAATGGCGAACCGCTCACCGCGGTCGCGAGCAAGATCATTTGCGATTCGAGCTCGAGCGCGGTCTCGCCTACTGCGCGCTCCATCGCCGCCCGCACTGCGCCCATTTGCGCTGGTGAAATTTTGTCGGCGCTGCTAAGCCGCGCCTTGAATGTCTCATCGACCTCGGCCGACCCGAGCAATTGAAACGCGAGCTCCTGTGCCCCGGCGCGATAAACATTAAAAATCGGCGAACCCGGAAAGCGCGCGTTCTTTTCGAACAAGCGCAGCGGTTGTCGATCTTGCCGGAAAACGTGGAGGAACCGCGCGTTCTGTTTTCGCGCGAATTGAATGACGCGCAGTTTGGTGAGCATGACCGACCAGCTGAAGATCGATCCCACCGCGAGCAGGAGCAGCACGAGCTTGCCGGCAATGGTGGCGTGGTTAAATGCGAACACCAACCCGCCGGCTGCAATTACCTCAGGACAAAAAATCAAACAATCACCGAGCTAATTAATAAATGACGAACGGCGAATGTCTAATCACGAGCCGACTTCTTCGGAAACGACGGCCGTAGTCTGGCGCCGATGACAAACGCAAGGCCGATCGCGATCAGGAAAAAAGAAAAGAACTGGCCGCGCGTGAATCCGGCGATCAGGCCCGCGTCCGGTTCGCGAAAATTTTCAACGATGATTCGAAGGATCGCGTAGAAGATAAAAAATAATCCGGTGAGCACGCCGTTGGGTTGTCGCATGCGCGTGCGCACGAACCAGAGAATCGCGAAGAGAATAATTCCTTCCAAAAACGCTTCGTAAAGCTGGGATGGATGCCGCGGTGTCAAAATTCCGCGGAGAATTTCTTTTACCTGCGGTTGATGACGCGCGGCGGCGACAATTGCCTCCGAAGACGTGAGCGACGGATCGATTTGCCGGCAAGCGGTGATCGCGCGCTCGGCCTCGCCGATATTTTCGGTCAGCTCTTTCGGAAACTGCACCGCCCAAGAGACGTTGGTTGCGCGGCCATAGAGCTCGCCGTTAATAAAATTGGCGCAGCGACCAAAAAATAAGCCGATCGGCGCGGCCACCACAAGATTATCGCCGAGGTTCGTCCAGGAAATTTTGTGGCGATACGAATAATAAAAAGTGACCGCCAGGATGCCGAGCATTCCGCCGTGACTGGCCATGCCGCCTTCCCACACGCGCAAGATCGACAATGGTTCCCGCAACATTTGCGGTTTAT
Organism: Verrucomicrobiota bacterium; assembly: GCA_003219495.1. The sequence continues at coordinate 3,589 of QHOZ01000222.1, forward strand.
AGAAAAGAACGTAACCGAGGCGACCGCCAATAATCACGCCGAAGAGCGCGACGGCGGTGATGAAATCACCGACGCGCGACACCGGCAAATCGGCATAGCCGCGTTTGGCCTCCCAGGTGTAAAGAAAGTAGGCGCAGGCAAACGCGAGAATATAAGCGAGCCCGTACCAACGCGGACCGACGCTGTCGTAAATCCGAAAGATCAGCGGATCGAGATCGTGAATGTAGTAAGCGAGCATCCGAGCGCGATTCTCACCGCGCGCTTGAGCGGTTCAACACATTTCGCAAAAACGGCGCGGTGCGGCTGGTTTTATTTTTCGCGACTTGCTCCGGCGTTCCCGTTGCAACAATCTTCCCGCCCTCCGCGCCCGCTTCCGGGCCGAGATCGACGAGGTAATCCGCTTCCGCCATCACACTGACGTTGTGCTCGATCACGATGACGGTATTTCCTTCATCGACGAGTCGATGCAGCACTTTGAGGAGAAGATCGACATCCGCCATGTGCAAACCGATCGTCGGTTCTTCGAGCAGATAAAGCATCGAAGCCTTTCGCATTTTGCGGAGCCGTTCGTTCGTGGCGCGACCGACACCGCGCTTCAATTGCGTGACCAGCTTCAAACGTTGCGCTTCGCCCCCACTTAACGTTGGACTCGGCTGACCCAGCTTGAGATAACCGAGACCGGTTTCGACAAGCAAAGTCAGCGGCCGCGCGATTTTCGGATATGCCGAGAAAAATTCGGCTGCTTCTTCGATCGTCATGTCCATCACATCGCCGATCGATTTGTCGTTGTAGAGAACTTCGAGCGTTTGCGGATTATAACGACGGCCGCCGCAGTCTTCGCACGGCACGAGCGCTTCCGGCAAAAAATTCATCTCGAGCTTGATCACGCCCTGGCCTTTGCACGTTTCGCAACGCCCGCCTTCGGCGTTGAATGAGAATCGGCTCGCGGAGTAACCGCGTACGCGAGAAACCGGCAGTTGCGCGTAAAGATTCCGGATTTCGTCGAAAACCTTGATGTACGTGCCCGGTGTTGAGCGCGAAGTTTTGCCAATCGGCGATTGATCGACTTCGTACACCGCTTCGATTTCCTCCGTCCCGCTGACGAGCTTGAACAAATCGCCGTTCTCGCGGTGCTTTTTGTTTTCGAGATCTTCGATCACCGCCGGCAGGAGCACGTCGTGCATCAAGGTCGATTTGCCCGAGCCGGAAATTCCAGTGATCACTGACAAACGACCGACTGGAAAGCGCACATCGACATTCTTCAAATTGTTCGCGCGCGCGCCGTGGATCTCGATCCACTTCTCGACCGAACGCAACGAGCGGCGCGATTCGCGCGTCGGATGTTGCATCGGTTCCTTCAAACAGCGGCCGGTCTCGGAATTCTTCGCGCGCTCGATGTCGCGCAACGTCCCGGTCGCGACAACTTCGCCGCCATGAATTCCCGCGCGCGGGCCGAGATCGACAATGTGATCGGCGCGCCGCATCGTTTCGTCGTCGTGCTCGACGATGACGAGTGAGTTTCCTTTTTCGCGAAGCGCTTCGAGCGTGTCGAGTAATCGCAAATTATCGCGCGGATGCAAACCAATCGTCGGTTCGTCTAATACGTAAAGAACGCCGCGAAGATTTGAGCCAAGTTGGGCGGCGAGTCGAATGCGCTGCGATTCGCCGCCGCTCAGCGTTTTCGCCGATCGTCCGAGCGCGAGATAACCGAGCCCAACGTTTTCCATGAATCGCAAACGCTGCCGAATTTCAGGGACGAGATCGGCCGCAATCGTTTCCTGCGTGCCGGTGAACTTCAATTTGTCGATCTTGTCCGCCGCTTCGCTCGCGGAAAGATTTGTGAATTGATCAATCGCCATTCCCTGGACGCGAACGTGCCGCGCCACCTCGTTGATGCGCGATCCGTGACAACGCGGACACTCATGCGCTTCCGTCGCGTCAATCCATTCCGATTCGCGTTCGGCGGCGAGCTCACTTTCGATCACTGAATCGCTGCCCTGATCCTCGCCCGTCTGAAATTCCTGATCCCAAATTTCGCCGAACCCGCCGCATTCTTCGCAGGCGCCGTGCGGTGAATTGAATGAGAACAAACGCGGATCGAGTTCCTCGAAAGCGCGGCCGCAGTTCGGGCAGCTCATTTCCGTGCTCATCACGGTCAGATTGTTTTTCGCGTCGAGCAGATGCGCAGTGCCGCGACCGATATCGAGCGCGCGCTGCGCGAGATTTCGCGCTTTCGCGATCCGCTTTGCATCAATCACGCCGACTACGACCGAAATTGTATGTTCCTTGAAGCGTGCCAGTCTCCGAAATTGCGCGATTGGAATGAGCTGGCCATCGACCAATAGCGTGTCGAAGCACTGGCGTTCAGCCCAGCGTGCGACGTCGGTGTGAAATCCTTTTCGGGCCTTCACCAGCGGCGCGAGCACTTTGATCGGGCCGCGCTTCGCCGCCGCTTCAATTTGTTTAACAATCGCGGCCAGACTTTGTTTCTCGACCGGCAGATCACATTGCGGACAAAATTGCGTGCCGGTCTTCGCGAACAGCAGCCGGAGAAAATGGTAAACCTCAGTCACGGTCGCGACCGTTGATTTGCCGCCGCCGCGAGTGACGCGTTGCTCGATCGCTACACTCGGCGGCAAGCCGGTGACAAGATCGACATCCGGTTTCTCGAGCTGCTCGACGAATTGCCGCGCGTACGGCGACATGCTGTCGAGAAACCGTCGCTGTCCTTCCGCGAATAAAATATCGAACGCGAGGGTCGATTTCCCGGAACCGCTTAGACCGGTGATCACGACCATCTGGTCGCGTGGAATATTGACGTCTATGTTTTTGAGGTTGTGCTCTCGTGCGCCGTGAATTCCGATTGCGCCGTTGGTGCCGTTGATTTTGAAACGCGGCGGTGTTTCGGCGGCGCGAGCGAATTCGTCAACGTCAACGACGTTGAACCTTCGCGACGAGTCGGTCTTGCGACGTTTCGTTTCCAAAACTGCGCCCAAAAATCTTCCCGTGTGCGAGTTGTCGATCTTCGCGATTTGCTCCGGCGTTCCAACGCCAACGACTTCCCCGCCCTCGTCCCCTGCTTCCGGTCCAAGATCGACAATCCAATCTGCCGACTTAATCACTTCGAGATTGTGCTCGATCACGATCAGCGAATGACCGGCATCGACGAGCCGTTGGAAAACTTTAAGGAGCATCGCAACATCGTCGAAATGCAAACCGGTCGTCGGCTCGTCGAAGATGAAAAGATTCCCGTGACCGCTGCCGCCATTTTTTCCGCGCTCCGTATTTTTCGAGTCGGCCAAATGCCGAACGAGCTTTAAACGCTGCGATTCGCCGCCGCTGAGCGTGTTCAATGGCTGGCCAAGACGCAAATATCCGAGACCGACCTCATCGAGAACATCGAGCGGCTCGGAAAGCGTTTTCAATTCGCCGGTCTGCGCGAAAAACTGAATCGCTTCGTGCACGGTGAGCTCGAGCACATCGTGAATCGATTTGTCGTGGAATTTGATTTTCAAAACGTGCGGCTGAAATCGTTTTCCTTCGCACTCGGCGCAGCGCACGTAGAGATCGCTCAGGAATTGCATCTCGATCTTTTCGAAGCCGGTTCCGGAGCAGCGCTCGCAACGGCCGCTGCCGGAATTGAACGAGAACGCGCTCGCAGTCAGACCTTGTGCGAGCGCTTCCGGTTGGCCCGCGAACAATTCGCGGACGCGA
>QHOZ01000046.1 GCA_003219495.1 Verrucomicrobiota bacterium
AGTGGAAATCCGCAGATTCAAACGGGACTGAACTGGAACGCGGTGGTCTGGGCGTTCACGCACATCCATTCGCACAACTGGCATCCGCTTACGACCATGTCGCACATGCTCGACTGGCAACTTTTCGGCGCGAAAGCGGGCGCGCATCATTTCGTGAACGTGCTGATCCACAGCGCGAACGCGCTCCTGCTTTTTATTCTGCTGCTACAATTAACGGCGCGACTTTGGAGCAGCGCATTCGTCGCGGCGGTTTTCACTATTCATCCGCTTCACGTTGAATCGGTCGCGTGGATCTCGGAGCGCAAAGACGCCTTGAGCGGTCTGTTCTTTTTCCTGACGCTGCTCGCTTACGTTCGTTACACGCGCAAGCCGGGCCTTGTTCGCGCCGTAATCATGGCGACCTTGTTTGCGCTGGGTTTGATGTGCAAACCAATGCTCGTGACTTTGCCCGCGATTCTGTTCTTGCTCGACTATTGGCCGCTCGCGCGATTTGGAAAATCGACCACGCGCGCGCTGATCGTCGAAAAGATTCCGCTGATCGCATTGTCGATCCTGGCAGCGGTCGCGACGTTGATCGTGCAAAACAGCGGCGCGATGGGGTTGGTGCACTTGGAGGTGTTGCCGGTTTCGTGGCGGCTCGAAAATGCGTTGTCGGCAATCTTGATTTATATCCGGCAAATGTTTTGGCCGACTGATCTCGCGTTGGCCTACAATCACCCCGGCGCATTGCCGGTTTTGGAAACGGCGGTATTGGGCGCAACTTTCGTCGCGATAACGCTCGGCGTTTTTCTGCTCCGAAAACGTTTCCCGTATTTGTTGATGGGCTGGTGCTGGTACTTGATCATGCTTCTCCCGGTGCTTGGCCTGGTGCAGGTCGGCGGACAAGCGCACGCGGATCGCTACACCTATTTGCCTCAGGTCGGTCTCTGCATTGGAATCGTGTGGGCGATTGTCGATCTAACGCAGCGCTGGCGTTATCGCGTTCCGGCGATGGCGACGGCAATGGTGCTCATATTGTCGGCGCTAGGTTTTCGCGCGTACGGGCAGGTTGGATATTGGCGCGACAGCGAAACGCTTTGGCAGCATGCCCTCGTCGTCAGCAACAACAGTGATGTGGCGCATCTCGGTCTCGCAATGATTTACTCGAATCAGACGCGCTTGAATGAAGCCATCGCCGAGCTTAAGGGTTTGGCGCAGCGGCATCCAACCGACGCGGACGTAAAACTAAAGCTCGCTGATGCGTTGGCTCGAAAAGATGGGCGAGCGAATGATGCGATTCGCGAATACAAAGCGGCCTTGGCGCTCGGCCCGAATCCGGATGTGGAAACGACGCTCGCCAATTTGCTCTTGGACCAGGGGCACACTGAAGAAGCGGCCGCGTATTATCGGCACATCGCGCAATTAGATCCCAAGAGCGCGTTGGCCCATTATAATCTCGCCGTGAGCTTTCATCGGCTGGGTCGCTTCACCGATGCGATCGCTCACTATCAAGAAGCGCTCCGGATCGATCCGAATTATCCCGACGCCAAGGATTTTTTGAATCAGGCATTGCTCCAGACTGAACAACCAAGCGATCCGCGATTCCGTTCCAAAACACCTTGAGCCCGCGCGCGCCGCACCGATGGAAACGAAACGCTACCGTTCTACGTTGATCGTGATCGGGCTCGTGGCGCTCACGTGGGCCGTGTTCGCGCAAACCTTCCGGCACGAGTTCATCAACTACGATGATCCACTCTACGTGATCGACAATGCGCACGTGCGCGCGGGCCTTACCTGGCGCGGCGTCGCATGGGCATTCACGCATGTTCATTCGCAAAACTGGCATCCGCTCACAACGATGTCGCACATGCTTGATTGCGAATTGTTCGGTTTGAATCCCGGCGCGCATCATCTGGTGAATGTTTTTCTGCACAGTCTCGCGGCCGCATTGCTTTTCATTTTTTTGCAACAGGCAACTGGGCGCGTGTGGTTGGGCGCGATCGCAGCCGCGCTCTTCGCGGTTCATCCGCTGCGCGTTGAGTCTGTCGCGTGGATCTCGGAACGCAAAGATGTGCTCAGCGGGGTGTTCTTTATGGCGACGCTGATCGCCTACGTCGCTTACGCGCGAAAACAATCAATCGGCCGCTACCTGACAATGTCGATCTTGTTGGCGTGCGGATTGATGTCCAAACCGATGCTGGTCACAACACCGATCGTTTTGTTGGTGCTCGATTATTGGCCGCTTGAACGGTTTCAGAGATCGACAACCACAAAGCTGCTGGTCGAAAAAATTCCGCTCTTCGCATTGTCGGCCGGTTCGGTGGTAATGACTTTGTGGGCGCAAAATTTCGCGCTCGGTTCGACGGAATACTTGCCGCTGCGATGGCGAATCACCAACGCGCTCTTCAGTTATTTCGAATACGTCCGGCAAACATTCTGGCCCCACGATTTGATTCCGTTTTATGTGCACCCGGAAAGTCGGCTGGCGATCTGGCAGCTTGTCGTTGCCGCCGGGTTTTTGATTTTCATTACCGCAATCGCTTTCGTTCGGCGCCGGCAAAATCCGTATCTGATCGTCGGCTGGCTTTGGTATTTGGTCATGCTGATTCCGGTGATTGGAATTGTGCAGGTCGGCCTGCAAGGCCACGCGGACCGCTACACGTATTTGCCGCAAATCGGATTGTTCATCGCGCTTGCGTGGTCGGTTGCGGATTTAAGCAGACCGTTGTTGTCGCAAAAAATCCTGTTGGGCAGCGCGTCGAGCATCGCCGTCTTGTCGTTGTCGATCTTATCGTGGAAACAAACGGCGCATTGGCGCGACACGGAAACGTTGTGGCGGCACACCCTAGGGGTCACGCCGGACAGCGATGTCCCGCATACCGGGCTGGGCGGAATTCTTTTTACGCGCGGACAGATCGATGAAGCGATTGCGCATTATGAAGCCGCGCTCCGTTTGCGCGGTGGCAACGCGGGCGCGCATTTCGGCTTGGGCCGCGCGCTCGCGATGAAACAAAAAACCGACGCGGCGATCTCTCATTTTCAAAAAGCGTTGGAAATCCAGCCGGACTATGTCGGCGCGAGCAACGATCTCGGCGTTGCCTTTGCGAGCAAAGGCGAGCTCACGCGCGCGATCGATGCATGGCGGCAGACCTTATCGTTTGATCCCGACAATCCCGACGCATTGAATAACGTCGCGTGGGTGCGCGCGACGGCGGCCGATGCGGAATTGCGCGACGGCCGTGAAGCACTCGAGCTTGCGCAACGCGCGTTGAGAAATGGCGGCGAGAATCCGGTTGTGTTGAGAACGCTCGCTGCCGCACAGGCTGAGAACGGTCAATATGCCGATGCGACTGCGACCGCGGAGCGCGGCGGGCAATTGGCCGAGCAGCGTGGCGATCACGCGATGGCGGAAAATCTGCGCCATTGTATAGAAGTTTTTCGCCGCGGTGAGCCGCTGCATATCACACAGGGGTTGCGTTGATTTCAAATGAGTCTGCAAAAATATCGCGGTTTAAGACTCAAACGTCCGACACGGCGAGGATTCGTTCCGACGCCGCCGTTAATTTACGAAATCGTTTTGGAGCGAATCGGAAAATTGCTGCCGAAGGCGGAGGGGCAAACCCATCTCGACATCGGAGCTGGAAATGGTTTGCTTTTGAGATTGGTGCAGGAGCGCTTCGGCTTGGAGCAATGCGCGTGCGATTACACAGACGAGTTTATCAAGTACTCGGCGGTTTCGATCGATCGCGTAAATCTGGACGAGCAACGTTTGCCGTATTCGGATTCGCGTTTCGATCTCGTGACGTGCGTCGAGACGATTGAGCATTTGGAAAATTTTCGCGCGCTGCTTCGCGAAATTTATCGCGTTCTGAAACCGGCCGGTGTTGTGATCATCACGACTCCGAACATTCTAAATCTGCGCTCGCGACTGCGATTTCTTACCTTCGGCTTTCACAGCATGTTTGGGCCGCTGCGCGTGCAGAGGCAGGAAAATTTCGACACTCGCGGCCACATCAGTCCAACGAGCTGGTTCTATTTGGGACACGCGTTGCTGCAAACGGGGTTTTGCGATTTGGACGTGACGGTGGACCGTTTTCAGCGCCGCTCTTTTTTGTCTCTCGCGATTCTGTATTTGCCGATCCGATTAATGAGCGCGTTGAATCTGGGACTCGAACGCCGGAGCAATATCGCGAGCATCGATTCGGACAACGAATCTCTCGCCAGAGACGCCGCCCGCACCCCCCTTCTCCTGGGCCGGACCCTGATAATTTCCGCTCGCAAACCGGCGGTTTCTTCACGGGCTTCGCGCGGGTCAGGGGATGGGGTCAAAAATTGTTAATTTTTTCCTAGGCAGACCATGTGAAATCCGATAGAACCCCTCGGAAACGGGAGCACCGAGCCGACAAAGGGTTCGTTTTGCCCGTTCAAAATAATTTCAAAAAACTGAAAAAAAACCTTGTCAGGTCGGAGACTTTTCAATAATCCCTAGCCCAAACCTAACCAAACCCATGGAGAAACCAATGACTAGAAACGTGCAAAAAACGTTGGGAATTCGCGTCGCTCTTGCAGCCGCCGTTGTAATTCCGTTAATCATCGCGACGAGCATCTTCGCGCAAGAGCCAACGCCGGCGACGGCACCGGTCGCAACCGGATCCAATCTCGCTCCAAACGCTGGCCCATCATCAGCCGCGAGCGAAGCGACGACCGAACGCGTTATCGTTACCGGTTCGAACGTTCCGACCGCTGAGGAAGTCGGCCCGAACCCGGTCGACACTTATCGTCGCGACGACATCACCCGCTTGGGCGTTCGCACTCCGACGGATTTGGTGTTGAGAATCCCGGCATCGACGGGATCGAACACGACCGAAAACAATCAAAACGGTGGTGACGGTTCTACGCGTATCAGCTTGCGCGGTATCGACCCGAAAGAAACTCTCGTGTTGCAAGACGGTCGCCGTCTCACTTACGCGGGAACTCAATCAGTCGACTTCAACCGTTTCCCGTTGGGTTTGGTCGATCACATCGACATCTTGAAAGACGGTGCTTCGCCGGTCTACGGAACTGAAGCCGTCGCGGGTGTGGTCAACGTGTTCCTGATTCACCGCTTCCGTGGGTTGGAGGTTTACGCCAGCTATGGGAACTCGAATCTTGGTTTCGCTAACGATTTCTCCGAAGAAACGGGCTACATGCTTGCAGGTACCGGTGACGACAAAACCAACATCGTCGTCTATGCCGGCATCTATCAAGGCTCGGCGATTTATTCGCGCGACTTAGACGTCTCGCACGACGCCGACAAGACGCCATTTGGAAGTTTTGACTTCCGCAGCGGTAACTATGCCGGCCGCGTCACGACTAAGGGCTTCCTGGGCGCCGCGGTAGAGCCATTTAGAATCCCACTGCGCACCCCGACGCCACACGCGAGCGCGAACCAGTTTGACAATACGCAGTACACCTCGCGTAACAGCGCAGCTCTTCCGAGCGAGCGCTCGTTGTTCAACTTCGCGGACCTGACACCCGACCTCTCTCCGACTGACCGCGAATACCTCTACGGTTCATTCGACCGCGATCTGTGCGACAAATACCTGACTATCTTCGCGGACTTCGAGTACTTCCGCCAATTCTGGGATAGCGGTTTGGCACCGACACCTTTCACGCCCGACGTCTGGACGGACATCAATCATCCGTTCGGTATCGCCGCGGCGGGCTTCAGCGTGCCGACTCAGAACGCGTTCAACCCGTTCACCGTCGCCGATTACACATCGCCAGGCGGATTTTCCACCAGCTTCTCGCCGTTCGCTCAACAGAGCGCCGCGCCCGCGGGCACGGAATTTACTACGGGCGTTCGTTACCGTTCTACCGAAGCGGGTTTGCGAACGAATAAAATCCGCACCGACAACTATCTCTTCACGGGTGGCCTTAAAGGTAACCTCGGTGAATTCGCGAATGCGTGGGACCAGCTCAAGACCTGGGAGTGGGAGTTCGGCGTTCGCTACAATGAGAGCTATCGCACCACACGGTTCGGCAACATCGTAAACAACTACGCGTTGCGTAACCGCTTGCTCGATACCGACCCGGCTACCGCTTTCAACCCGTTCGGCCTCGGCGTTAACACGCCGCAGGTGAAGCGCGAAGTGTTCGTGGAGACCCACGACGATGAAACTTCCTCCATCATGACGGAAGACCTCACCCTCCGCGGCGACATGTTTAATTTGCCGGGCGGCGCAGTCCGATTCGCACTCGGTGGTATGCACCTTGGCAATAGTTTCCGCGACGTGCCGGATGCGTTGACCTCCGCTGGACAAACCACCGGTTCCACGAACTTCCAACCGACGCATGGCAACCGCGATGCGTGGTCGATGTTCCAAGAATTACGTGTGCCGGTTACCAGCCCAACCTGGAACTGCCGAGCGTGAAGAATGGTATAGCGACTTCGGTGACACGCAGCGTCCGAAGTTCGACGTTCGCTGGCAGCCGATCGATCAGTCGCTCACCTTGCGTGCGGCCTATATTGAAGCCTTCCACGCTCCGTCACTGGGCGAGCTGTTTTCGGGAACCAGTCAATCGTTCCCGAACGTCAAGGATACGGGCTGTATTCTGGGCACGAACAAGTGCGGCACGGAACCCCAGGTGGAGCAGCACTTCCAGGGCAACCCAGCCCTAACACCGGAAATCGCGTACGAGTGGACAGGCGGTGCCGTGCTGACACCGGGCAAGTGGTGGGCACCATTGCAAGGTTTGACGCTCTCGGCAGACTTTATCTACATCGATCTGCGCGAGTACACGACAACGCTTGACGCGCAAACGCTGATCAATAATGAAGCGACCTTCAAAGACCAGGTCATCCGCCGAGATGGCCCCGGTACGGCTTCGCCAATCATTCTGCTGCTATCTCCGTTCCAAAACCTCGGAGGATTGCAGATCAGAGCTTGGGACTTCGAGGTGGTTGAAATCTTCGATACCGCCAGACTCGGTCACGGTGATTGGGGAACATTTACCGCCGCTTGGAACGAAACTTACATGCAGGACGTCGACATTCAGCTGACGCCGGGCACCGAATTCCACAATGTGGTCGGCAAGTTTGGTGGCGGCTTCCAGGGTGTGAACGGTGGCGGTTCCTATACGCACAATCGCTGGTACGCCAGCTTGTTCTATGACGGTCCGTCCGGTTCATGGCTGCAAGGCGTGGACGCGGGCATGGTTGTCCACTACATCGGTCAATACTGGGATAATCGCGATTTCTACCCGAATCTTCATGAGCCGGGAGTTGCGCAAAACCGGAAAGTCCGTGAATGGATCACGGTCGACCTGGTTCTCAACTACACGTTCAACCTGCCTCCGCCTGCGGCGCAGAGCGAAGTTGCCGGTTACTCCAAAGATGGTGGCAAGAACGTGAAGATGAAGGACGGCAAAGAGAAGAACGTTATGCCGGTCTCCACTGCGGAGTACAATCCGTGCGGATGGAGAGCATGGCTGAATAACACGACCCTTACCTTGGGCGTGGACAACATCGCTGATCTCGAGCCGCCATTCGTGGCAGCTTCCTTCGAAAACGGTTACGACGAAAGCACCGCGAATCCGAAAGGACGCTTCTGGTTCGTCGGTATCAAGAAGCGGTTCTAAAGCTCATCTGAGCGCATAAATTCAGCGGCCGGGTTTCGAAAGAAGCCCGGCCGTTTTGCTTTACAATTCGACGCCGGTCACCACTGTTCACGTTCCATGATATGTTTTTCCGCACGCGACTGGTAGCTTTGCTCCTCTTCGGCTCGGGATTTTGCGCGCTGATCCGCGGCCACTGCCGCCGTCATCGGTGTATTTATGCTGGGCTTGGGGATCGGCGGGATTTTCTTGGGACGCCGATCGGAAAACACGGCGAATCCTCTCGCGTTCTATGCGAAGTTGGAGTTGTTCATCGCGATATCCGCCGCCGCTTCACCGTTGTTGGTCTGGACGGTCCGGCACCTCTACATCGGCATGGGCGGGACCCAAACATTGGGATTGTTCATCGGTACAGTGGTTCGTCTTCTCTTTGCCGCCCTGATTCTTGCGCCACCAACGTTTCTAATGGGCGGAACATTGCCCGCAGCAGCGCGAGCGGTTGTCGTGCGCGAGGACAGCGAACGCCGGGCGATCGGTTTTGTTTACGGCGCGAACACGATTGGAGCGGTTGGCGGCGCTTTGGCCGGCACTTTTTATTTTTTTGAGCACTTCGGAAATCGCAATACGATTTGGCTCGCGGCAGTAATCAATATTGGAATTGCCTCCGCTGCCTTCGCTCTGTCGCGCCGCACCGCGGACCCAATTTTGGAGAAGCAAGCGAATCCCCGCTTTGTTCTCGCGGCCGCTGCGATCGTTGGCTTTGCCTTTTTTCTGATGGAGCTGGTGTGGTATCGCATGCTTGCTCCGCTGCTCGGCGGATCCACGTTTTCCTTCGGTCTCATTCTTGCGGTTGCTCTCCTTGGCATCGGGTCCGGTGGTCTCGCCTATAGTCTCTTGTTCGGTCGGCGGCGTTCCGCGTCGGTTCGCTTCTTCGCCATTACTTGCGCCGCTGAAGCATTTTTCATCTCATTGCCGTTCGCGCTGGGCGATCGCATCGCGATTCTGACGATGTTGTTGAGGCCGCTGGGAACGATCGGATTCTATGGTCACGTCCTGGCTTGGACCGGGCTGTGTACCATTGTCATATTCCCGGCCGCGTTTATCGCTGGCATTCAGTTTCCGGCGCTGATTGCATTGCTCGGGAAAGGGACGAAGCAAGTTGGTTCACAAACTGGTGCGGCTTACGCGTGGAATACCGCTGGAGCGCTGGCCGGATCTCTCGCAGGCGGTTTCGGATTCATCCCAACGTTTACCGCGCCGGGTGTTTGGAAGCTGGTAACGCTTGTGCTCGCAGGTCTCAGTGTCATTACCCTCGCAGTTTTTATCCGGAAGAACTCCTCAAGTTTCTCCAGGATGATATTGCCAATCGCTCTCAGCATGGCCGCCATTGCGATGCTTGCCGCCACGGGGCCGACTGCTTTTTGGCGGCACAGTGAGGTCGGCGTTGGTCATTTGAGCGTATACAAAGGCCCTCCAAACGAAATCCGCGAATTAGTGCAGGGCATTCGCCGCCGCATCATATGGGAAGCGGACGGGACTGAAAGCAGCGTCGCTCTTTCCAATGCTAGCGGACTCGCTTTCATCGTTAACGGCCGAACGGACGGCAACGCCACCGGCGATGCTGGAACTCAAGTTATGAGTGGCTTGATCGGCGCTGCGCTGCACCCGAATCCGAAAAAAGCCTTCGTCATCGGCTTGGGAACTGGCAGCACTGCGGGATGGCTGGCGTCAATTCCATCTATGGAACGGGTGGACGTCGTCGAGCTCGAGCCGGCGATTGTGAAGGTCGCGAAAGAATGCGCCCCCGTGAACCAAAATGCATTACAAAATCCGAAAATGCATCTCATGATCGGCGATGCGCGCGAAGCGCTCCTCACTACGCGAGAGAAGTACGACATCGTCGTCTCGGAACCTTCCAACCCGTTTCGAGCAG